>JAKSDN010000102.1 GCA_022360075.1 Kiloniellales bacterium
CCGGCTGCAGATCGGCGATCAGGGCGACCGGCGCCGCCTCGAGGCTCGGCACCTCGACGATGCCGACACCGCGCGCCTCGATCTTGCCGGCCAGCGGCTTCGGCGAGCGCGCGATCACTTGGCCCGATTCGCGGCTGAGCGCGCATTGATCGTCGGCGACCAGGCGCCAGCCCTGCTCGACCAGCCTGAGCGCGAGATCCGACTTTCCGGCGCCCGAGGGTCCGCGCAGCAAGACGCCCCGGACCGTGCCCGCGCCGACGAGCGCGACGCAGGTCGCATGGACCTGCTCCTGGGCGGCTGTGGTGTCCATCATGAGTCGGAGCCGCGCGCGCTCATGCTTCCGCCGGCAGCCGGATGATGAAACGCGCGCCGGTCACGCGCCCGTCCCGGTCTGTGCGATTGACGGCACGGATCGTGCCGCCGTGCGCCTGGATGATCTGGCGCGAGATCGAAAGGCCGAGGCCGGAATGCGTGCCAAACTTCTCTCCCTTCGGCCGCTCGCTATAGAAGCGATCGAAGACGTTGTCGAGGTTGTCGGGCGGAATGCCCGGCCCCTGGTCGGAGACCGTGATCACGATCCAGTCCTGCCGCCGCCTGGCGCCGAGGTGAATGGTGCCGCCCGGCGGGCTGAACGAGACGGCGTTGCTGATCAGGTTCCGGAAGACCTGACCCAGCCGACCCTCAATACCGGCAACCACGAGTCGTTGGCCGGGCGTGAGATCGATTTCGAAGCGCGGCCCGCCCTCGTCCAGGGCCGCCTTGTGCACCTCGACCAGGGTCGCGAGGAGGCGCGCCACGTCGACCGGCTCAGCCTCCTCGCGCGACAGCTCGGCGTCGAGGCGCGAGGCATCGGAGATGTCGCTGATCAAGCGGTCGAGGCGCTGCACGTCGTCGAGGATGATGGACATCAGCTTCTTCTGCTGCGCCGGGTCCTCGACCCTGGCGACGGTCTCGACCGCGCTGCGCAGCGAGGTGAGCGGATTCTTGATCTCGTGCGCCACGTCGGCGGCGAAGTTCTCGATCGCGTCCAGGCGTGCCCAGAGCGCTTCGGTCATCTCGCGCAGCGCCGCCGAAAGCTCGCCGATCTCATCGCCGCGATGGGAGAAGTCGGGGATTTCGAACTTGCGCCCCTTGCCGTAGCGCACCTGCTCGGCGGCCAGGGCCAAGCGGCGGATCGGCCGCGCCAGCGTGCCGGCGAGATAGAGCGACAGGAGCACCGTGACCGCCAGCGCGACGCCGAAGACCAGAATGACGTCGCGGCGCCGATCGCGCACGGCCGCCGTGACCTCGTCGCCGTCCGTCGACAGCAACATGGCGCCCAGGATCTGGCGATAGCGCTGCACCGGCACCGCCGCGGAGAGCACGAGGCGCTGATCGCTGTCGATGCGGACCATGCCGCCGCTCTCGCCGAGCAACGCGCGCTCGACCTCCTCGTAGTCGGCCGCCGCCTGGCGCGAGCCTTCCTCGTAGAGCTGCAGATCGCCCATGCCCGGCAGCCAGTTGACCAGCAGGCCGTAGAAGTCGCCCAAGCGACTGAGCAGCGAGCCGTCGTCGAGCGGCGGCAGCTCCATCACCTGAACCGGCCCGCCCGGCCCGCTCAGCATGAAGCTGTCGGCGATGAGCTCGCCGGAAGGCTCGAAGATGCGGGCGCGCAGATCGCTGTCGCTGACCAAGAGGCGCATGAGCGAACGCGTGATCTCAGGGATCAGGCTCTCGTTGCCGGCCTCGCCGGCCACCGCCGCCGTGTTGCCGAGCGACAGCGAGAAGGCCAGCGCCTGGCCGCGCATGCCTTCGAGCTCGGCGTCGATGAGGCTCTGGCGGTACTGGTCGAGATGCAGCAGGCCGAGGATCGGAATCAGCAGGGTCAACACGTTGAGCGCGAGGATGCGGCGGGTCAGCGGTGAGCGCCAGCCGCGGCGCCGGCTCAGCCGCCGGGCATGGGCGGCCGGCGCCTCGTCGCCTTCCTCGCTCGTTCCCTCGACCGCGTCGTCGCTCGTGGGATCGTCCACGCGCAGGCGTCCCGGCTCCTCGGTCCCGTCGCCGGGCGAGGGCGCGAGCGCCCGGCCCTTGTTCTCAGGCCGGTCAGGCTCGCCGAGCCGGCGGGCGAGTTCGATGTCGGCGGACATGTCCCACGATAGCACCGCCGCCCGGAAGGCTCACGCGGCGGAGGTCAGTCCCCTCTCGGCCTTGGTTCACAAAGCTGTTTCTAGTCCTCGCGATAGCGGTAACCGACACCATAGAGCGTCTCGATCTGGCTGAAGCTATCGTCCAGAGCCTTGAATTTCTTGCGTAAACGCTTGATATGGCTGTCGATCGTCCGGTCGTCGACGTAGATGTGCTCGCCGTAGGCGGCGTCCATGAGCTGGTCCCGGCTCTTCACGTGCCCCGGCCGCTGGGCCAGCGCCTTCAGGATCAGGAACTCGGTCACCGTCAGGTTGACCGGCTTGGCTTTCCAGGTGCAGAGATGCCGGCCCGGATCGAGCATCAGCTCGCCGCGCGTCACCGGCTGCTCCGCGCTCTCCGGCGAGCCGTCCTTGGCGCTGCGCTCGCGCCGCAGCAACGAGCGGATGCGCTCGACCAGCAGGCGCTGCGAGAAGGGCTTGGTGATGTAGTCGTCCGCGCCCATGCGCAGGCCCAGGACCTCGTCGACCTCGTCGTCCTTGGAGGTCAGGAAGATCACCGGCAGGTTCGAGCTCTGCCGCAGGCGGCCGAGCAGCTCCATGCCGTCCATGCGCGGCATCTTGATGTCGAGGATCGCCAGGTCGACCGGGTTGCTGGTGATGCCGCGCAGCGCCTCCGAGCCGTCGGCATAGGTGCGCACGCGGAAGCCCTCGGCCTCCAGGGCCATGGAAACCGAGGTCAGGATGTTCCGGTCGTCGTCGACCAGCGCTATCGTCTCTTGCACGCCTGATTCTCCGTCCTTCTGCATTTAGGCGGTTCCGCCGGGCGATGCCAGCGCCACCACCCTAAGCCAAGGTGTGGTCGGACTGTGGCGCTTTTGCGGCCCGAGCCGGGCGAAATGAGGGGAAATGGCGGTTTCGCGCCGGTGCCACGCGTTGACGGCCGAGCATCGACGCGCCAACTCTAGGCGATGACCGACGACAATGCGAAAGAGCAGCCGCCGGGCGCTATCGTGCGCGCCATCATGCGGCGTGCCACGCAGGCCAGCCTGGCCACACGGCTCGCACCCCGCAACGGCGACGGCGGACCGGAGGGCGCCGCCGGCTGGCCCTACGCGTCGCTCGTGCTGGTGGCCCTCGACCACGACGCGAGCCCGCTGCTGCTGCTCTCAGACCTCGCCGACCATGCGCGCAACCTGAAGGCCGACCCGCGCCTCTCGCTGCTGTTCGACGGCACCGCCGGCTATCGCGATCCGCTGACCGGCCCGCGCGCCTCTCTGCTCGGCCGCGCGGAGCGCCTCGATGAACGAAGGGATCTGACGGCCCGCTTCCTGGCCCGCCACGAGGGCGCGGCGGTCTACGCCGGATTCGCCGACTTCCACCTCTACCGCGTGGCGGTCGAGCGCGCCCATCTGGTCGCCGGCTTCGGCAGGATCCATTGGGTCGAAGCGCGGGACATTCTCCTGGAGAGCGGATCGAGCCGTGCCCTCGCCGAGGCCGAGGCGCGGATCATCGCGCACATGAACGAGGACCATGCCGACGCGATCGCACTGATCGCCCGCAACACGCTGGGCCTCGAGGGCGACGGCTGGCGCATGACCGCTGTCGATCCCGAGGGCGCCGACCTCTGCCGGGAGGGGCAGCAGGCGCGGCTGAACTTCTCGGCCCGCGTCACAGATGCACAGAGCTGCCGCGAGGCGCTGGTCGCGGCGACCAAAGCGGCGCGGCAAGCGGACCTGATGGCAGAGTCCCGTCCAGACCTCAGCGCGGATCGGTCAGGCGCGTGAGGCGCTGGGCGGCGGCGAGGCCGAAGCGGAGCGTCTGGGCCCGGCGCCGCGAAGCGTTCAGCTTGCGCAGGGGCGAGTCGCGCAGAATCACCGCGCCGTAAGGATCGGCGACGATCAGGCCGGAATCCTCGGGCAGTACCTCGCGGGGAAAGCGCTCCGGCACCGCGAAGAAGAACAGATCGCAGAACGCCAGGTACTCCGGCCACTTCTGATCGCTACGAAAGTCCTCGATGCTGGTCTTGATCTCCGCCACGAGAACCTGGCCGGCGCCGTCGAGGCCGATCACGTCGACCCGGCGCCCGGAGCGCAGCGTGAACTCGGTCAGCGTCGCGTAGCCCAGATCCTCCAACAGCCGGCAGATGCCGCGCGCCAAGGCCGGCGCCTCGGCGCGCCCGCTCCCGGTCGCTGCCGGCGCTTCCTCCGCCGAGCTTCGGTCGATCAAATCGTGCGGCATGGCGGCCATCGGCGTTTCCCGGGCCGAGTTTAACCCAGGCGCCGGTTCGGGCCGAGTCTCCAGCCGTGCCGCGTCCAAAGGACGCGGTTGGCGTCAACCGCGGATCAGGAATGCCAGGGCCAGGAACGGCATCAGCAGGAAGAGCGCCATGCCGAGGTAGGCCAAGTAGCGCCAGATCCAGCCCCTGAGCCCGATTGGCCGGGTGAGCTGACCGAGCCGCCGCTCTCGGCCGAAGAAAAAGGCGAGGTAATAGCGCTTACCCAGAAATGGGATCGTGTGTCGAAGGTCGACCATGTGGCGCGAGGCGCCGCGCGTGACGAGGAGCCCGCGCAGGGCGCGCTTCTGAGCCTCGGTGAAGCTGTTGGCGATCTCCGGTTCGAGGCGGCCGAGGAAGCCGTCGGGATCCTCGCAAACCGCGGCGTTCCTCGCGTCGGACCCGGCTAGCCGTTTCGTCCGCCCCGTCACCAGCGCCGAGACGTCCGGCGCCGCCCAGGTTTTCCCAACCTGCTCCAAACTCACGCGTTTTCTCCCCAAACCGAGCCCGTCTATAAATGCCTAACCGCCGCTTGCGATTCCCTTAACGAAAAGAGTTAAGACGTTATTCTGGAGCCATTTTTTCGATCGCCCCGGAACCCAACGCGATCCTAAGCGGGCCTGGGGGTGCCAGGCGGCGCCGTTTCTGTCATCGTGGCCGTCCCCGCCCCGTCGCCAGCTTCTTCAGCCGCGGCCTTCCCGGTCCACCGGAGCGATGACCGAAAGCCTGACCCCGACCGAGGCCATGCCCCATGCCAGCGTGCCCCGCGCGCTGCTCCTGGTCTTTGCGCCCTTCTCGGCCGGCTACTTCTTGTCCTATGTGTTTCGCACCGTGAATGCGGTGATCGCGGCCCCCCTGATCGAGGATCTCGGCCTCAGCGCCGCCGACCTCGGCCTGCTCACGGCGGCTTACTTCCTCGCCTTCGCGGCCTTCCAGATTCCGCTCGGCCTGCTGCTCGACCGCTTCGGGCCGCGGCGCGTGCAATCGGCGCTGTTGCTGGTCGCGGCGCTCGGTGCGCTGCTCTTCGCCCTGGGCGAGAGCAAGGAGGCTCTGCTGCTGGCGCGCGCGCTGATCGGCCTCGGAGTCGCCGGCGGCCTGATGGCCTCGATCAAGGCCATCACTCTGTGGTTCCCCAAGGACCGCTGGCCGTTGGTCAAGGGATGCTTCCTCGCCATGGGCGGGCTCGGCGCGATGGCCGCCACGGCGCCGGTCGAAGCGGCACTTCAGCTCACCGACTGGCGTGGCCTGTTCCTGGCCCTGTCGGTCGCGACCTGCCTGGCCGCAGCCCTGATCTTCAGTGCGGTGCCCGAGACGCAAAGGGGCCTCGCCCAGGTCGAGCTGCGCGAGGCGCTGCGCGGCCTGAAGCGGATCTATGGCGACCGCTTCTTCTGGCGTCTCGCGCCGATCGGCATGTTCTGCAGCGGCGCCAGCATGTCGATTCAGGGCCTCTGGGCCGGCCCTTGGCTGGCGGACGTGGCCGGTTTCGAGCGCGACCGCGTGGCCACCGGGCTCCTGTCCATCGCGGCGGCCATGACGATCGGCTCTGTCACAGCCGGGGTGGTCGCCGATCTGCTGGGCCGCCTCGGCATCGCGCTGCGCCGCGTGCTGATCGGCGGGATCTTGCTGTTCCTGCTGGCCCAGACGGCGATCGTCTTCGAGGTTCAAGCCGAGGCGCTTTGGCCGTGGGTCGCCTTCGGGCTTTCGTCGAGCTTCACGATCCTGGCCATGCCGATGATCTCGGGGCACTTCCCTTTGGAACTCGCCGGGCGTGCCAACACGGCCTTCAACGTTTTGGTCTTCTCCATGGCCTTCGCGACGCAATTCGCGATCGGCGCCATCATCGACCTTTGGCCCACACGCCTCGACGGCG
This sequence comes from Kiloniellales bacterium, assembly GCA_022360075.1. The sequence goes on from JAKSDN010000102.1 coordinate 6,266, forward strand.
GCTATGACGCGGAAGCCTACCGGGTGGCCTTCGGCGCGATCTTAGCGCTCGAGCTTGTCGCGTTCGTCTGGCTGATTCTGCCCCTCGGCCGAAAGGACCGATGAAGGCCGAGCTCCGGAGGCTTCGATCGGCTACTTTACACTCAGGCCGAGAGATCGAAGCCGCCGCGATAGCCGCCCTCGAGCAGCCTTGAGATCAGACTCTCGCCGCGCGACGCGGATTCGAGGGGGACGGCCGCGTCCAGGCGCACCCGCGTCAGGAACTGGCCCAGGCTGTCGTGGAACTGCGCGACGTCGCGAAGCTGAAAGCGGGCCCGAGGCTCGCTGGCCGGGACGACGTCCTCGTCATCGAGGTCTTCGAGCTCATCGAGATCGTCCAGCTCGTCATCAACCTCCCGAGCACGCTCGCCGCCATCGACGGCTTCCGGCGTAAGGCGCAATCGCTCCGTCGGTACCGGATCGTCATCGCCTTCGCCCGCCAGGAGCTGGTCGAGAAGGCCGCGCAGCTCTTCGGGCACGGCGGGCACCGGGTCGGCCTCGTCAAACGCAGGCGGCGCGGTGAAGGGCTCGGAAAAGCGCAGCGAGACGTTCTGCTCGATCGACACGCTTTGGACCTGGACCGAGACCTCGCCCGTGCTGTGGTTGACGGTCAAGTCGAGCGACCGCGCGACAAGAGACAGGCTTTGACTGATGCCGGACGACGTGATCTCCGTCGTCTGCTGGGCCGCGGCAACGGCAATCTGCGCGGTGAAGTCGGCACCGCTTTTGAGGGCGACTTTAACCGGCTGGATCAGGCTCTTGGCCAGGCCCTTCGCCACATCCCTGTCGAAGCCCATGGACTTCAGCAGGCCCTTGACGTCCTGCTTCATGGTCCTGAGCGCATCGCGAACCACGTGCTTGGCCGCCTTGGCAAAGGCGACGGGCTCGCTCCTGACGGCGCCGGCATCGTCCGGCGCGGCGCTCTTGGAGAGACCGCCGCTCTGGGCTTGGGCCGTGTGGCGCTGGGCCAACGCTTCGAGCGCCTGAGCCGGCGTCCGGCCATGGCCACCGCCATCGGGACGATGCAACGCGACAGGGGCAAAGGTTGCGGCATTCAGCATGGGAGCCTCCTCCTGAGGATCCTGAACTGCGTCAACGGCGCGCCTCCGAACTGGAAAATCTCTGGCCCGCCTCGGGCGTCTACGTGACGCCGGCGACCCGGAGGCCGCCGATCATTCGAATAAACCTCAAACGTGAAGGATCTATTGCTTACGCTCTATTTCCTCTCGGGCAGGCGCGCACCTTCGAGCAGCGCCTGGTCGAGGATCGCCCCTCGAGCTGCGCGTTGCGCAGGTCGGCGCCACGCAGGTCGGCACCGCTGAGATCGGCGTTGTTCATCGCCGCGCCGCGCAAATCCGCCTTCACCAG
>JAKSDN010001208.1 GCA_022360075.1 Kiloniellales bacterium
GCCACGTCGCGCAGCGCACGGGCGCCTCGCCATGCTGATCTTCGGGATTCGCAAGGGGCTGCGCGCCGGCTTCACGGTGCTTCTCCTGCTCACCTTCACCTTCTTCGTCCTGCGCCTGACCGGCGATCCGGCCGTGGCGCTAGTCGGCCTGGAGGCGCCGCCGGAAGCGCTGGAGGCCTTCCGCCGGCAATGGGGCCTCGATCAGCCGCTGTGGATGCAGTACGCGATCTACCTGCGCGAGCTTCTGTCGGGCAACTTCGGCCTCTCCTTCGTCGGCGACCGCACGGCCTGGGACGTAGTCGCCGAGCGCCTGCCCAAGACGCTGTCCCTGATGGGCGTGACCGCGATCGTCACGCTGGCGCTCGGCGTTCCGCTGGGCATCCTCGCCGCCCTGCGCCGCGACACCTGGATCGACCGACTGGCGATCGGCATCTCGGTCGCCGGCTTGAGCCTGCCGAACTTCGTCGTCGGGATCGTCTTGATCCTCTTGTTCGGCGTCGGCCTGATGCTGCTGCCGACCACCGGCAGCGAGACCGTCTGGCACTTCATCCTGCCGGTCGCCACCATGGCGACGGGCGATGCCGCGGTCTTCGCGCGCTTCACCCGCTCGGCCATGCTCGACGTGCTGAACCAGCCCTATATGCGCACCGCTTCGGCCAAGGGGCGCGAACGCCGCGGCGCGGTGCTCTGGCACGCGCTGCCCAATGCCGCCATCCCCCTGGTCACGGTGATCGGCCTCTACGTCGGGCGCATCATCGTCGGCGCGGTGATCACGGAGAACGTCTTCGCCTGGCCGGGCGTCGGCAGCCTCCTGGTCCTGTCGGTCGAGACCCGGGATCTCGCCGTGGTGCAGACCATTGTCATCCTGGTCGGGCTCACGATGGTCATCACCAACCTCTCGATCGACTTGGCCTATCGCTGGCTCGATCCCAGGACGGCGGAGGGCCGAGCTTGAGCGTGACGAACGCAAGCCAGTCACCTGCATCGGACGCACAACCCCGCCGCATCCACCGCTCGGTGCCGCCGACGATCTATTTGGCCACCGGCTGGGTCGGAGCGATGCTCCTGGTCTCGGCCTCCGCGCACTGGATCGCGCCCTTCGACTACGCGGCCATGGACCTGCGCAACCGGCTCGTGCCGCCGGTCTGGATGGAAGGCGGCCAATGGCGCCATGCGCTCGGCACCGACGACCTCGGCCGCGACGTGCTGTCGCGCGTGATCTACTCGATCCGCACCAGCCTGCTCGTCGCGCTGCTGGGCACGGTGATCGGCGCGGCGCTCGGCACAGCCGTCGGCTTCCTCGCCGCGCGCTTTCGCGGCTGGGTCGACGACCTCGTGATGACGGCGATCGACTTCCAGGCCGCCCTGCCCTTCCTCATCCTGGCGCTGGCCGCGCTCGCCTTCCTCGGCAACTCCTTCCTGCTCTTCGTCGCGATCATGGGTGTCTACGGCTGGGAGCGCTACGCCCGCATCGTTCGCGGCCTGACGCTGAGCGCGCAGGCCCAAGGTTATGCCGTGGCGCTGCGCACGCTCGGCGCCTCGGCGCCGCGCATCTACTTCGCCCACATCCTGCCGAACATCGCCAGCGCCATCATCGTCAACATGACGCTGAACTTTCCCGAGACCGTGCTGCTCGAGACCTCGCTCTCGTTCCTCGGCCTTGGTATCCAGCCGCCGCTGACCAGTCTCGGCAACATGGTCGGCTTCGGCCGCGATTACCTGCTGACGGCCTGGTGGATCGCCGTCTGCCCGGCGTTCGCGATCTTTCTCACGACCCTCGCCTTCAGCATACTCGGCGACTGGCTGCGCGACCAATTGGACCCGACCGTGAAAGGAAGATGAGCGACCCATGAACAAGGTCATTCTGGTGGGCCTGGACGGCTTTCGCCCCGAGATCATGGCACCCTCGCTGACCCCGCACCTCTGCGCGCTGGCCGAGGCGGGCGTGCGCTTCACCCATCACCGCTGCCAGTTTCCGAGCGAAACCTACGTCAACCTGGCCTCGCTCATGACCGGCTGCCCACCGGGCCGCCACGGCATCGTCGCCAATCAGTTCCTCGACCGCCGGATCGATCCGCGCGAGCCCTGGATCGGCAACCGCGTGGACATGATCGAAGCGGGCGTGGCGGCCTATGACGGCGGCCTGATCACTGCGCCGACACTCGGCGAACGGCTCGCGCAGAGCGGCAAGCGGCTCTGGCTCTTCGGCGGCGGCTCGCCCGGGAGCGCGCGCCTGAAGCATCCGACCGTCGCCCGCTATGCGGATCATCTGCTCATGGTGGGCCA
>JAKSDN010001524.1 GCA_022360075.1 Kiloniellales bacterium
CATCGACGAGCTCGTTGAGTGAAACCGTCATGCGGTCCGAGAGCTCGCCGCGGGCGTGGAGCAGCATCGACTTGACGATGTGATCGGCGCGCTGGCCGTGCCGGGCGATCGTCTTGAGATCGTCCGAGAGGGTCTCCAGCAGGTCGACCGCATCGTCCTTCGCCTCGGCCTCCAGGCTGTCCAGGCTCTCGCCCAGGACCTCGGACAGCTCCTCGATCAGCTCGACCGAGGTCTCGGCGAAGTTGTTGATGAAGTTGAGCGGGTTCTTGATCTCGTGCGCGATCCCGGCAGTCAATTGGCCGAGCGAGGCCATCTTCTCGGCCTGGACGAGCTGATCCTGCGCGTGCTTGAGATCTGCGAGAGCCTGTTCGGCCTCGTCCTTGGCCGCCAGCATGGCTTCTTCGGCGTTCTTGCGCTCCGTCACGTCGCCCAGGGAGCCGATCATGCGATGGACGCGGCCCGTCTCGTCGCGGACGCCGAGCCCGTGGACGCGGACCCAACGATGGACACCCTTGCTCGTCTCGACCCGGAACTCCGAATTCAGGTATTCGGTCTCGCCCCGCAAGTGAGCCTTCAGGTTCTTGTGGTAGAGCTCGATGTCATCGGGATGGACATGCTCGAGCCACTCATCACGCGCCATCTTGAGCCGATCGGGGCTAAGCCCGACAAGCGTCATGAATCGCGGCGAGACGTACATCTCGTTCTTCTCGGCATCCCAGTCCCACAGACCTTCGTTGGCGCCTTCCATCGCGAGCGCGTAGCGCTCCTCGCTCACCCGCAGCGCCTCCTCGGCCTGCTTGCGCTCCGTGATGTCGTAGTACCAAGACAGCCGCGCCGGCTCGCCCTCATAGTCCATCTTCAGAAGCGTCGCCAGGGCCCAGAAGGTCGTGCCGTCGACGCGCCGCCTTTCACCCTCGACATCGCGCACGACGCCGTCTCTCTGGAACCGCGCCATCAGCGCGACCCTTTCGTCCGGGTCCACGTAGGATTGAGCCCACTTCAAGCTGTCCAAAGGCCTGTCGCCGAGACCGAACATCTCGCGAAAGCGCTCGTTGCCGAACAGGAACTCCTGCGTCCTGAGATTGGTGATGACCACGCCGGTCGGGCTTGAATCCAAGATCGCCTTGAGCCTTTGCTCGCTGTTGCGCAGCTCCTTTTCCGCGCGTTTGAGCTCCGTGATGTCGGCGTGGATGCCGACGAGGCTGCCGCTCTCGGTGAGGCGCTCGCGCGTCATGATCCAGCGGCCGTCCTCGAGGTGCTGAAGGAAGGCGCTGCGCCCGGGCTGGCGGTGCTCGCGCAGGCGCCGCTCCTTGTAGGTCTCGAGCTCTTCGTCCGCGAAGTGCTGGCCCCGCGCGACCGAGGTCGTGAAGATCTCCTCGAACGAGGTTCCAACCTCCATCTTATCGGCGACGAAGGGGAACATCCGCTTGTACTGGTTGTTGCAGAGCACCAGGCGATCGTCGGAATCGTAGAGGACGAAGCCCTCGGAGACGTTCTCGATCGCGTCGCGGAGCGTGGCCTCGGCCGTCGCCGCCAGGTTGCGCTCGCGCTCGAGCGCGGCTTCGGCCTGCTTGCGCTCGGTGATATCGAGCTGAATCCCGCCCACCGACACGATCTCGCCGTCCGTTCCGCGCACAGGAAAGCGGATCGATGCCAGGGTATGGGGCTCGCCCTCGATCTCGATGTCGAACTCCCGTTCGAGGTTCTCTCCGCGCTCGATGACCATCCGGTCCTCGTCGCGAAAGCGCTCAGCGTCCTCGCGCGCATGGCTCTCGAACAGGGTGCGGCCGCGAATCTCCTCGTCGCGCACCTGGCAGACGGCTTCGTAACGCTTGTTGACCATGAGAAAGCGGCCGTCGCGGTCGCGCAGGAAGACGAGGGCCGGGATGTTGTCGATCATGGTGCGCAGCAGCTCTTGGCTCTCGCGCAGCTCCCTTTCCGCGCGCAAGCGCGGCGTGATGTCGTAGATCCAGTTGAGCCGCGCCGCCTCGCCGCCGAACTTGAAGGGCGCGAAGTTCAGCAGCGCATCGAACACGCTGCCGTCGGCACGGCGATAGCTGACCTCCTCGTCGACGATCGCCCCCTGCTCGCGGTAGCGCGCCAGCATGGGCTCGCGGATCGAGGGATCGGCATAGGCGGCCGCCACGTGACGCCCGATCAAGGCGTCCTTGTCCTCGCCGATCAGTTCCGCGTAGCGGCGGTTGACGAACATGATCCGGTCGTCGGCCTCGCGCGTGATGCGAATGCCCATGGGGCAGCTCTCGAGCATGGAGAAGAGCCGCTCCTCGCTCTCGCGCAAGGCCGCCTCGGCCAGCTTCTGTTCGGTGATGTCGTAGTACCAGGACAAGCGGACCGGCTTGTCGCCGTAGTCGATCTGCACGAAGGTCATGAGCGCCCAGAAGGCCGTACCGTCCAGGCGCCGCATCTCGCAAACGGCATCCCGCACCTCGCCGTCGCGCTCGAAGCGCGCGTAGAGTGCCTCGCGGTCTTCCTGCCGGACATAGCATTGGGTCCAATCGACGCTTTCCAGGTTCCGCTCGCCGACGCGGAACATCTCGCGAAAGCGATCGTTGGCGAAGCGTTCGCCGCTGCCGTCGCCCCAGATCGCGCCGACCGCGATCGGGCCCGCCGACAGGATCATCAGCAGCTTGTTCTCGCTCTCGCGCGCGGCCTTTTCCGCCTGTTTGCGTTGCGTGATGTCGTGGTAAATGCCCTCGGAGCCGATCACGCGGCCTTGTTCGTCCTTCACGAGCGACTCGTTGACCACCAGGACGCGGGTGCTGCCATCCCTGTGGTTTGCCACCACTTCGTAGGGCTCCGGCGTTTGGCCGCTGGTGATCAACGCAACGACTCGCTCGATGGTCTCGATGCTCGTCGTGTCCGTGACGAAATTCGTCCAATGCGCCTTGCACTCGTCGGGGCTGTAGCCGAGCACGTTCTCGATAGACGGGGAGACGTAGGTGATGTCGCCATCGATGTCGAAGGTGGTGAAGAAGACGTCGTTCTTCAGGCCCTCGACCAAGTGGCGGTAGCGCATCTCGCTCGCCTTCAGGGCCTCGCGCGAGCGCCGGCTCTCGGTGATGTCGTACTCGATGCCGCCGATCGAGGGACGCGTTTCGCCCTCGCGCCAGATCGGGAACTTCATCGAAGCGTAGACCCGCGGCTCGCCGTCGACCTCGACCTCGATCTCCTCCTCGACCAGCCCGCCTTGCTCGATGACCTGCCGGTCGTGACGGCTATAGGCCTCGGCCTGCTCGCTCGGGAAGACCTCGTCGACCGTCTTGCCGCGCACTTTCTCGCGGTCGAGGTTGTAGCGATGCTCGTATTCGCTGTTGACGAAAGCCAGGCGCCCGGCGTGATCGCGCAGGAAGACCGCCGCGGGCGCGCGGTCGAACAGCGCTTGAAGGTCGGCTTGCTCCCGCTCCAAGACCGCGATCTGCGACCGTGCCTCGGCCAGCGCCTGCTCCAGCTCGGCGATCCGGCCCCCCGACGCCTCGGGGCTCATCTCTTTGCGCACTTGTCCAGACTCCCCAGCAAATCGGCTCGGGCCAGGTTATGCCATGCAGCCCATGCGCGCGAGCACAGGCCCCCTACCCGAAGGCCGAATGTCGCCCATCGAGGCGGCTCACTCAATGCGTCAGGGGCGGCGGTCTTCCGGCGCCGGCAGGTAAGGGTAGGGCGGGAGGCCGGCCTGCGCGCGGTCGGGGAACCAGCGGTTGTTCTCCCGACTTTGGCCGCCGACGATCACGTTGTCCCTGATCACGGCGGCCACCGGCCCGCCGTAGAGGATCGCGTTGGGGTGGTCCTTGATGATCAGGTTGTCCTCGATCACCGCTTCGTTGCGCTCGTGCTTCAGGCCTTCGTAGCCGATGCCGATCATCTCGTAGTTCACGCTGCGCGGCCCGATTTCCAGCACGTTGCCGCGGATGACGACCTCGCCGCCGTTCGAGATGTCGATCAGCCGGCTGTCATCGCCGTCGAGCGAGGCGACGACGCTCTGCTCGATGATCGTGCGCGCCGTGCGGCTCTTGATCTCGTGGCCTTGGCCTTTCGAGGACAGGAACTGCGTGCGCCGAATGATCAGCTCTTCGCCCAAGACATAGACGCCGTGCGCTTGGCCGCCGTAGCCCAGCCGCTCGAAGCGGCTGTCTTCGATCAGGATCGTGCCTTTGCCGCCGAGCAGGCCCTGCTGGCTGTCGCGAAAGTGGACGCCGCGCAGGGTCAGATTGCGCCCTTCCAGACGGATGCAGGCGCCGTTGCCGTCGCGCACGGCAATGCCCGAGCACTCCAGGCCCTCGATCACGGTGTCGTTGCCTTGAATGACCAGGGCCGCCTTGCCGCGCACGGCGGCGCCCTGCATATGAGCCCCGGGCTCGGCCCGGATCGTCACGCCGTCGGCCCGCAGCACCGCGCCTTCGCGATAGACACCGCTGGCGATCGTGACGATCTCGCCGAAGCGCGCGGCCCCGAGCGCCTCGGCGACGCTGTGGTGGTCGCAGGCCTCGCTCTGCGAACCCGGCGGGCAGACGCGCCGCTCGTCGATGCCCGTCTGGGTCTCGAGATAGATCCGGCCGTCGGGCCCGCGTTGTAGACGTCCGGGCTTGAAGAAGGAATCGGTGGGCAGGGAGGGCTCGGATGCGCTTTGGGCCCAAGCCCGGGCAAGGTGGAGCCCGCCTGCCGTCGACAGGAGCATTGCGCAAGCCAGCAGCGCGCGGAACGACGCGGCCATGCTCATGGTCCTCGGATACTCCTGATCGCGGTTGTGAGAGGCTGGGCTTTGGTAGCACGACGATCACGGCTTGGGCGAGTGACAGTCTTGTGCCCTGTCGCCCGTCGTGGCGCTAGTGGTTCAATCCCGACACTTGAGTCCGATGAAATTGGATCAAGTGTCAACCAGAATTGAACCCGACAAAGAGTTACCTAGTGGGGCGGCCCGACATTCCGGGATCGGAATGTCGGAGTCGAACCACTAGGCCGAGACGACGGGCGCCCTTACAGACGCGGCGCGGCGCGGCCCCTCGTTTGCTCGCGCGGGCACTTTTGCCACTGCTCGGGCGCGAGCATGCCCTTGGGCAGGCGGGTCTCGTGGTCGCCGCAGGCGTCTTCGAGCTGCTGCGGCGTCAGGCTTAGGACCCGGCTGAGATCGGCGCCGGCCAGGTCGGCGCCCTTCAGGATTGTGCCCAGCATGTTGACCGGCTGTCGCTCGGCATCGCCCGCGGAGGATTCGTCCGAGTACTTCCACCAGGCGATGTCGTCCTCGAAGCGCGCGTCCTTGAGCCGGGCATTCGTCAAGTTGGCGCTCGCCAGTCTCGAGCCGCCGAGGCTGGTCGACGTCATGTCGGCTCGCCGCAGGTTCGCGTCATCGAGAATTGCGCCCTTCAGCTTTGCGCCTCTGAGGTTGGCTCCGGTCAGATTGGCGCCCGCCAGATTGGCGCCCGTGAGCCGCGCGTCGCTCAGATCGGCGTCGGTGAGATTGGCGTTGGAGAGATCTGCCCACTTGAGGTTGGCGTCCTCGAGTTTGGCCCGCCTCAGATTGGCGCCTTTCAGGATGGCGTTCTTGAGGTTCACGGCCGCGAGGTTCGCTGCGTGCAGATTGGCGCCTTCGAGATTGCTGCCTTCGAGGTCGGCGCCGACCAGGCCGGTGGTGATCGCCTCGGCGAAGCGCAGATCCATGTTCTCGATCTCGGCCTGGCCGATGTCCTCCTTGGTCAGCTCGGCGTAGAGCCCGTAGCCGAGGAACTCGATCTGCTCGCCGCTGTCGATCGCGGCGTAGGAGAGGGAGATCGTCACCGCGGAGACAAGCGTGACCGCCGCTGCCTCGGCGACCAGGAAGCGGCGGCTGTAGCGGACGGCTCTGCGTCTGAGCGCGGCCCGCATGAAGCCGTAGAAGAAGATGCCCGACCAGGTGGCCGCCAGAAGGCTGGCGATCAGCAGGACCACGCCGATGACGTCGTGTCGCGGCAGGTAGCGCAGCCACAGCAGAAAGATCGTGAAGGGCACGAGCCCCCAAGCGGCGAAGAGGGAAAGACCCACTCTCATCCACCAGAGCGGCGGCTGATTGCGTTCGAGCAGGGGCACGTGGGCGCGCGCGAGGCTCATCAGCAGCCAGGGATAGGACTTCTGATCGATCGGGCTGCCGTCCGGAAAGACGGCGGGCAGGCGCGCCAGCGCCTCCCAGAGGCCTTGGAGGTAGAGATGGAAGTAGAAGTAGAGGCCGAGCAGGATCAGGGGCGCGGCCCAGTAGAAGCCGACGATGGGCACTTCCGACTGAATGATCGGCAGGTGCGTCGTCGCGCTGTTGACGATGAGCTGGGCGTCCGTGGTCGTCCAGATGGTGAGCCAGGCGTAGATGCAGCCGCCGACCATGGCGAGAAAGACGATGCGGGCCTGCTTGGAGGCCGTCTCCACGTACTTGAGGCCGTCAAAGCTGGCGATGTCTTCGGGAAGCTTGGCACCCGTGATGTCGGCGCCGGCGAACTCGTTGCCCAGCAAGCCCGTGACATCCGTCAAATCGATGTTATGGAGCTTGGCGGTCTCCAGGCCTTGGACCCGGCTGAGATCCACACCCGTGAGATCGGCGCCCGTCAGATCGGCCTGGCTCAGGTCCACGTTGCTGAGGTTGGCGCCGCGAAGACAGGCCTTCCTCAGGTCGGCGCCGACGAGGTTGGCGTCGGAAAGCACCGCATTGCGCAGATCGGCCTTCTGCAGATTGGCGCGCTCGAGGTTGGCGCCGAAGAGGCGCGTGCCGCTCAGGTTCGCCTTGCGCAGGCCGGCATGCCGCAGATCGACGCCGTCCAGGTCGAAGTCGTGGAGATCGGCCTTGCTCAGATCGGCACGCCCGCCCTCGCTGCGGCCGGAGCGCGACCACCGAAGGTGGTCATCCAGGATCTGCCTGAGCTCTTCCGGGGACATTTCAGCTCCCACGAGGCACCAATCCCGCGGTTTTCTGCCCTAATTGCTCATGAGACCGCCAATTATCCTTGGCTGTCTGTGCGAAGTCCCACACTGAAGCGATAGAGTATTCCAGGTCGAAAGAGCCGTTATACTCCTGTCCAAGACATGTTGCGGGCCTTGCCCTCGTTTCAGGAGATCCGCAAGAAAAAGAGCGAATGCGGGAGGAAGCTATGAAGATCTGCGTGGTCGGGGCGGGCGCCATCGGCGGCCTGATGGGCGCCAAGTTCGCCCTCGCCGGAGAGACGGTCACCGTCATCGATCAGGGGCCGCACCTGGCGGCGATCCGCGAGAAGGGCCTGAAGCTGATCTGGCACGACGGCAGCGAGCACTTGGTGCGCGATCTCAAGGCCAGCGACAGGGTCGAGGAGGCCGGGCCGCAGGACCTCGTCGTGCTCGCCGTCAAGGCGCACTACCTCGACCAGGTCGCAGCGAAGGTGCCGGCGCTCTGCGGTCCGGAGACCGCGATCGTCACCGTGCAGAACGGCATTCCCTGGTGGTACTTCCACAAGCACGGCGGGCCGCACGACGGCCATCGCCTGGTCACCCTGGACCCCAGCGGCAAGCTCACCAAGCACATCGACGGCGACCGCATCGTCGGTTGCGTGGTCTATCCGGCCGGCGCCGTGCCGGAGCCGGGCGTGATCCGCCACGTCGAGGGTGACCGCTTCCCGGTCGGCGAGCTCGACGGCAGCACCACAGGGCGCGTGCAGGTGCTCCACGACACCCTGGTCAAGGCCGGCTTCCGCTCGCGCATCCTCGACGACATCCGCTCGGAGATCTGGCTGAAGGCCTGGGGCAATCTCTCCTTCAACCCGATCTCAGCGCTGACCCACGCGACGCTGGTCGAGATCTGCGAGTTCGCCGACACCCGCAAGCTCGCCGCCGACATGATGGCCGAGGCCCAGGCCGTCGCCGAAACCCTCGGCATCACCTTCCGCCACACCATCGAGAAGCGCATCGAGGGCGCGGCCGGCGTCGGCGCGCACAAGACCTCGATGCTACAGGACGTCGAGGCCGGCCGCTCGCTCGAGGTCGAGGCCCTGGTCGGCGCGGTCCTGGAGCTGGGGCGCATCACCGAGGTGCCGGCCCCCTCGATCGAGGCGGTCTACGCCTGCGTCAAGCTGCTCAACAAGACCATGCTGCTGCGCCACGCCGGCGTGCGGATGAACGACGCGGCTTAGGGCGCAGCTGCCAAGTAAAACGGGCCGTTCCCGAAGGAACGGCCCGCTCTCCCTGCGACCCTGAGGATGGTCGCATCTTTTAACGCTTGGAGAACTGGAAGCTGCGCCGCGCCTTGGCTTTGCCGTACTTCTTGCGCTCGACC
>JAKSDN010001030.1 GCA_022360075.1 Kiloniellales bacterium
CGCCGGCTCCGGCGCCGCCGTATCGAGATCGCGGGCGACTTTGGGGCGGGCCAGGATCTGCGTGATGCGGGCCGCCTGATCGAAGGAGCGGTCGGCCTCGAAGCGCAGCCTCGGCAGGTAGCGCAGGGTCAGCTCCTCGGCGATCTGTCCGCGCACGTAGCCGGCGGCGTGGTTGAGCGCCTTGACCGTCGGCTCGAGCCGCGCGCCGCCCAGGGTCATGACGAAGGCCGTGGCGTTCTTCAAATCCGGGCTGACGCGCACCTCGGTCACCGTCACGTTGGCCTCGGCCAACAGCGGGTCGTTAAAGTCGCCGCGGCCGAGGACCCTTGCCAGGGCGTGACGCAGCTCCTCGCCCACCCGCAGCTGACGCTGGCTCGGCGTTTTGTCCTTCTTTCGACTCATCCTCGATCCCCGATCGTTCGGACCGGGCCGGAAGCGATCCTTATAGCGTGCGTTCGACCTCTTCGAGCTCGTAGCACTCGATCCGATCGCCGTTCTGAATATCCTGGTAGTTCTCGAAGGCCATGCCGCACTCGTAGCCCTCGCGGACGTCGCGAACCTCGTCCTTGAAGCGCCGAAGGGTCTTGAGCGTGCCGTCGTGGATGACCACGTCGTCGCGCAGCAGGCGGACCTTGGCGCCGCGCTTGACCGAGCCTTCCGTCACCATGCAGCCGGCCACCTTGCCGATCTTGGTGATGTTGAAGACCTCGCGGATCTCCGCGTAGCCGAGGAACTTCTCGCGATGCTTCGGTGCGAGCAAGCCGACCAGCGCCGCCTTAATGTCGTCGACCAGATTGTAGATGATCGAGTAGTAGCGGATGTCGACGCTGTCGCGCCGGGCCATCTCGCGCGCCTGCGGATTGGCGCGCACGTTGAAGCCGATGATCAGGCCCTCGGAAGCGCGCGCGAGCGTGACATCGGACTCGTTGATGCCGCCCACACCGGCGTGCAGCACGCGCACCCTGGCCTCTTCGGTGCCCAGCTTCTCGAGGCTGCCGGTGATGGCTTCCAGAGAGCCATGCACATCCGACTTGACCACCACCGATAGCTCGCGCGCTTCGCCCTCCTTGATCTTGGTGAGCATCTGCTCGAGCGAGCCGCGGCCCTGGGCGGCGAGCTCGCGCTCGCGCTTTTGGTGGACCCGGAAGTCGGCGACCTCGCGGGCCCGAGCCTCGTTCTCGACCACGACGAAGTCATCGCCGGCCACCGGCGTCCCGGTCAGGCCCAGCACCTCGACCGGCTGCGAGGGACCAGCTTCATTGACTTGGTCGCCGCGGTCGTTGATGAGGGCGCGCACGCGGCCCCATTCGCCACCGGCGACGAAGACGTCGCCCTGATTCAAGGTCCCGCGCTGGACGAGAACGGTCGCGACCGAGCCGCGGCCGCGCTCGACCTTGGCTTCGACGACCACGCCCTCGGCCCGGCGCTCCGGGTTGGCCTTGAGCTCGAGCAGCTCGGCCTGGAGGAGAATGGCCTCTTCCAGCTTGTCGAGGTTGAGTTTTTCCTTGGCCGAAACCTCGATGGCGAGGATCTCGCCGCCCATCTCCTCGACCACCAGCTCGTGCTGCAGCAGCTCGTTGCGGACCCGGTCGGCGTCGGCGTCGGGGCGATCGATCTTGTTGATCGCGACGATGATCGGCACCTGGGCGGCCTTGGCGTGATTGATGGCCTCGACCGTCTGCTCCATGATCCCGTCGTCGGCCGCCACGACCAGCACCACGATGTCCGTCACGTTGGCGCCGCGCAGGCGCATCTCCGTGAATGCGGCATGGCCCGGCGTATCGATGAAGGTGATCTTGTCGCCGTCGCTCAGGTTCACCTGGTAAGCGCCGATGTGCTGGGTGATGCCGCCGGCCTCGTGGCCGGCCACGTCGGTCGCGCGCAAGGCGTCGAGCAACGAGGTCTTGCCGTGATCCACGTGACCCATGATGGTCACGACCGGCGGGCGCGCCGCCAGCTCTTCTTCCGCATCGGGATCCCCGGTGAGGCCGATTTCGACGTCGGCCGCAGAGACCCTCTTAACCTTGTGCCCGAACTCTTCGATGATCAGCTCCGCTGTATCCGCATCGATTGTCTGATTGATGGTCGCCATGACGCCGGATTTCATCAGAGACTTGACCACCTCGCCGCCACGCTCGGCCATGCGGTTGGCCAGCTCCTGCACGGTGATCGCCTCCGGCAGCACGACTTCGCGAATCACCCGCTGCGGCGGCTGATGCTCCTTCTTCTCGGCAGTCCGTTGGCGCTCTCGCTGGCGTCGCACCGAGGCCAGCGAGCGCATGCGTTCGCGGTCGCCGCCCTCGAGCGCCTGGCTGATGGTCAACTTGCCCTGACGCCGCCGCGGCTCGCCCCGCCGCGCGACCGGCACCTTGGCCGGCGGCGCCTTGCGCTTGGCCCGGCTCGCGGCCTCGTCCGCTTCCGCGGCCCGCTCTTTCGCCTTGACCGGTGCCGCCGCCGGCTCCGCCTTGGCGGCGGCAGGCTCGGCCGCGGCAGAGGCCGGCTGAGCGCTCGCCCCTTCCGGCTGCTCGGCCGCTTCGGCCTCGGCGCGGCGCTTGGCTTCGGCGGCCTCTTCCTCGGCCCGACGCTTGGCCTCGGCGGCCTCTTCCTCGGCCCGGCGCTTGGCCTCTTCCTCTTCACGAGCGCGGCGCTCGGCCTCGATCGCCTCGTCGACCTTGCGCTGCTCCTCCTCGGCCTTGGCCGTCTCAAGGGCGCGCAAGCGGACCGCGCGCTCCGCCTCGGTCAGGTCACGCGTCAGCTCGCCCGCGGACTCCAACTCGGCCACAGCCGCCGCCGTGGAGCCGGCGAGCGCCGCCTCGGCCGCCTGGCGATTGGCCGTGACCTCCGTCATGCGGCCGCCGGCGCCGGGCGCGAAGGTGCGCTTGCGCTTGACCTCGACGGTCACCGCCTTCGAGCGGCCATGGCTGAAGCTCTGCCGGACCTGACCCGTCTCCACGGTCTTCTTCAGCTCCAGGCGACCCGGCCGATTCAGCTTCAGCGGCTTTTTTCCGTCTTCCTTGGTGGTCGTCATAGTCCGAACGCTCACGAGTTTGACTTTTGGTCTGACGCCGAGGCCGCAAGGCCGGTCATCGCCCCGGGCAGAGGCCCCACGACACCGCTCAGCCGCTTGGCCTCGACCAACAAACGATCGGTCACCGGGCCGGGACCCAGGACCAGATGGACCTGGCCGTCTCGTCCCAAGGGCCGACCGAGCTCGACCGCCGTGAAAAGTGCGATCTCGGGCAAGCCGGGCGACGCAGCCTGGGCCAAGGCCGACAGACGCTGGCGACCCTGCACAGCCGCATCGACCGCCTGGATCAGCGCCGCCGCCTTGCCGGCCCTCAGGGCGGCCCGCGCCTTCTCGAAGCCGGCGGCCACGGGCCCACTGCGCCGTGCGAGCCCGATCAGCTCCAGGCAGCGCCGCCGCAGACCCTGCTCGACCATGGCAGGCAGGTCTTCCGGCAGCTCGACCCGACGCCGCGCAGCCTTGGCGAAAGCACCGCTCGCGCAGGCCTTCAGCATCGCGGCGCGCTCGGCCAGGACCCAAAGGCCGCGTCCTGGGAGCTCACCCTTGAGGTCGGGATGAAGCCGCCCGTCCGGCGCAACGACGAAGCGGATCAGATCCCGCTTCGGCCGGATTTCGCCGGTGACGATACAGCGCCGGCTCGGATCGCCGGCCGCACGGCGGCCCGCGGCGGACGCCGTCCGCCGTCCACCGAAGCGGTCGTCGCTCTGCGGCAAGGCTGTCTGCGCGGCTGTCATCGGGCGGGTTTAGACCTCCGTCGTCGTCGGCTCGCCCGCGAGGGCTGCGCTCTCGCCAGCCGCCACCGCTGGCTCCGTTTCTTCGGCCGGCGTCTCTTCGCCGTCGAACCAGTGCGCACGCGCGGCCATGATGATCGCGTTGGCGTCCTGAAGGTTCGGCGCCTTGTCGCCCAGCATCTCGATCAGCTCGTCGCTGGCGAGGTCGCCGACATCGTCCAGCGTCTTGATGCCGTTCTCGCCGAGGATGACCAGCATCGCCGCCGAAAGGCCCTCGAGGGCGGCGACATCGTCGGCCACGCCGAGCTCGCGGCGCTTGGTTTCGAACTGCCGATCCTGCTCCTCCAGGAAGGAGCGCGCGCGCAAGCGCAGCTCCTCGGCCACCTCCTCGTCGAAACCTTCGATCTCGGCCAGCTCCTCGACCGGCACGAAGGCGACCTGCTCCAGGCTGGTGAAACCTTCGGCCACCAACAGATGGGCGATCACGTCGTCGACGTCGAGGGCGTCGATGAACATCTGCGAGCGGTTGCGCATCTCCTCCTGGCGCCGCTGGGATTCCTCTTCCTCGGTGAGGATGTCGATCTCCCACTGGGTGAGCTGCGAGGCCAGCCGCACGTTCTGGCCGCGACGGCCGATCGCCAGGGAGAGCTGCTCGTCGGGCACGACGACCTCGATGCGGCCCTGCTCCTCATCGAGCACGACCTTGGTGACCTCGGCCGGCGCGAGGGCGTTGACCACGAAGGTCGCGGGATCGGGCGACCAGGGGATGATGTCGATCTTCTCGCCCTGCAGCTCGCTGACCACCGCCTGAACGCGGCTGCCGCGCATGCCGACGCAGGCGCCGACCGGGTCGATCGAGGAGTCGTGCGAGACGACGCCAATCTTGGCCCGGCTGCCCGGATCGCGCGCGACGGACTTGATCTCGATGATGCCGTCGTAGATCTCCGGCACTTCCTGGCCGAACAGCTTGGCCATGAACTGCGGATGGGTGCGCGACAGGAAGATCTGCGGACCGCGCAGCTCCTGGCGCACGTCGTAGATGAAGGCACGCACCCGATCGCCGTTGCGGAAGGACTCGCGCGGCAGGGTCTCGTCGCGGCGCATCAGACCCTCGGCCCGGCCCAGATCGACGGTGACGTTGCCGAACTCGTTGCGCTTGACGATGCCGTTGACGATCTCGCCGACGCGATCCTTGTACTCGTCGAACTGACGCTGGCGCTCGGCCTCACGCACCTTCTGCACGATGACCTGCTTGGCGGTCTGGGCCGCGATGCGGCCGAGATCGATCGGCGGCAGCTCTTCGATCAGAAAGCCACCCAGCTCGAGCTCGGGCTGACGCGCCTTGGCGTCGTCGAGCGTCATCTGCGTGAACTCGTTCTCGATCTCGTCGACCACCTCGCGGAAGCGGCGCAGCCGGATCTCTCCGGTCTTGCGATCGATTTCCGCGCGGATGTCGTGCTCGTGGCCGTACTTCGCCCGACCGGCCTTGCCGATCGCCTGTTCCATCGCCTCGAGCACCTCCTCGCGCTCGATGCTCTTCTCGCGGGCGACGGCATCGGCCACCTGCAGAAGCTCGGTGCGCGAGAGTGCGGTGGTATCCATGACTTACCCGGACTCCGTCTCTCAGCTATCGGTTTGCCGCGCGGCGGCGGCGATCAGTTCATCGGTCAGGACGAGCTTCGCCTTGGCGAGATCGTCAAAGGCGCAGCGGACCTCGCCGGCCTCGGTCGCCAAGCGGATCTCGGCGCCATCGA
Organism: Kiloniellales bacterium; assembly: GCA_022360075.1. Next base: position 5,511 of record JAKSDN010001030.1, read on the forward strand.
GGCCCAGGAGCCGGCCACGAAAGCGCCGCTGCCCTTCCAACGGGACCCGCAGCTCGATCTTGGCCTCGTAACCGGCAAAGCGCGCGAAGTCTCCGAGGCGCGTGAGCGGCCGGTCGATCCCGGGCGAGCTCACCTCCAAGACATAGGCGCCGACGACCGGGTCTTCGACATCGAGCAGCGTTTCCACCGCCTTGCTCACGGCGGCGCAGTCCTCGACCGACATGCCGCTGCCGTCGCTGCGCTCGGCCATGACCTGAAGGTGGGGCTGCTGCCCGCCGCCAAGCTGAACGCGGACGATGTCGTAGCCCATGTCTGTCAGAAGAGGCGCGATGAGATGCTCGACCTGAGCCGCCCGACCCTCGCTTGTCCTAGCGCTCTTCTCGGCAAGAGGGTGCGCATCCTCCAGCGAAGCCTGAGGCAAATAGCGTCTCCGTCCAGAGAGAACCGAATAAAAAAGTGGGCCGCTGGCCCACCACGCCTTGTGAGCCTGAAACAACCGCCAAACACCTGACGGTTAAATCAGACTCTATGGGTTAAAGCAATCTACGCGGACCGCTACGGGCGGGCAAGGCTTTTCTCCCGGTTTACCGGGCTTCCCGGCCGCTCCCACTCGGCCTGCCGCGACGCCGACGGACGAACCTCAGATAGGTCGGCCGGCGGCCCTGATCAACGGCCTTTTGCTCATAGCGGGTCGGCGGCCAGTCGTCCGGACGCTCGCGCCAGTCCCGCGAAGCGCGCGCCAGCCAGAGGAAGTCCGGGTGCGCGCTCAGGCGCTCCAAGCTCCACAGAAGGTAGCCCGCATGGTCCGTCGCGAAGCGCAGCTCGGCGCCGTCCTTCATGATCTCGGCCAGGCGGTCGAGCGTCGCGCGCTGGATGAAGCGCCGTTTGTGATGCCTTGCCTTGCGCCAAGGATCGGGAAAGAGGACGAAGACCCGGCCCAGCGATTCGGGCGGCAACGCGTCGATCAGATCGCGACCATCGTCGAGCCAGAGCCGAAGATTGGTCAGGCCCGCCGCATCGACCTGTCGGAGCAGGCTCGCGACACCGTTGATGAAGACCTCCGCCCCGATGAAGCCGACCTCGGGATGCCGCTCGGCCTGCCAGGCCAGATGCTCGCCGGCCCCGAAGCCGATCTCGAGCCAGACATCGGCCGGCGCGGCGTCGAACAGGCTACGGATATCCAAGACCCCGTCCGGCGGCGGCGCCAGGGCGAGTTGCGGCAGCCGCCGCTCGAGCAGATTCTGCCGGCCAGCCCTGAGCTTACGGCCACGGCGGCGGCCGCGCAGCAAGCGCGGCTTGTTCGCGCCCGGTGCCGCTTCGGAGCGTGCCATCGCAACCTATCTGCGGGCCAGAGCGCTTCGCGATCGTATGGCGCCGGTTCAACCCGAACGCAAACGCGCTAGCCGTTGAAGGCCGCCTTCAGATCGTCGACCAGATCGACCCGCTCCCAAGAGAAGCCGCCGTCCTGCTCCGGCGGCCGGCCGAAATGGCCGTAGGCCGCGGTCCGCGCGTAGATCGGCTTGTTCAGGCCGAGATGCTCGCGGATGCCGCGGGGCGAGAGGTTCATGACCTCGCGCAGCACCTGGGCAAGCCTGACCTCGTCGACCTGCGCGGTGCCGTGGGCGTCGACGTAGACCGAAAGCGGATGGGACACGCCGATCGCATAGGAAAGCTGGATCGTGCAGCGCTGGGCGAGATCCGCGGCGACGACGTTCTTCGCCAGATAGCGCGCGGCATAGGCGGCCGAGCGATCGACCTTGGAGGGATCCTTGCCCGAGAAAGCGCCGCCGCCGTGGGGCGCCGCGCCGCCGTAGGTGTCGACGATGATCTTGCGCCCGGTCAAGCCGGCGTCGCCGTCCGGTCCACCGACCACGAAGCGGCCGGTCGGATTGACGTAGAACTCGTCTTCCGGGCACATCCAGCCTTCGGGCAGCACGTTGACGACATGCGGCCTGACGATCTCGCGCACCTCGTCCTGGCCGACCGTGCTGCCGTGCTGGGTCGAGACCACCACCGAGGTCGCCCGGATCGGCGTGCCGTTCTCGTATTCGAGGGTGACCTGGCTCTTGGCGTCGGGTCCGAGATTCGGCTCCGCGCCGGAATGCCGGGCCTCGGCCAGCGAACGCAAGATCCCGTGAGAGTAGTAGATCGGCGCCGGCATGAGCTCTTCGGTCTCGCGACAGGCGTAGCCGAACATGATGCCCTGGTCGCCCGCGCCCTCGTCCTTGTTGCCCGCGGCATCGACACCCATGGCGATGTCGGGCGACTGCGCGTGGACATGGATATCCACGTGCGCGCGCGCCCAGTGGAAACCGTCCTGCTCGTAGCCGATCTGCCGCACGCACTCGCGCGCCACCTCTTCCATGGTATCCTTGGTGATCGACTCCGGCCCCCGGACTTCGCCGGCCAGCACCACGCGATTGGTCGTCACCAAAGTCTCGCAAGCCACGCGGGCCAGGGGATCCTTGGTCAGATAGGTATCGACGATCGCGTCCGAGATCCGGTCACAGACCTTGTCCGGGTGACCTTCGGAAACCGATTCGCTGGTGAAGAGATAGCTGCGCTTGCTCACCCTTGATCTTCCTCTTCGTTCGTTATTCGCGGCCTAGTCGGCGCCATTCACCGGGGGTCGTACGACATCGTTCCTCCCGCCTCAAGGGCAGGGAGCCGACCCCAGGTCCTCTCGCAATGAAAAACGACCATGCCTTCGGGCCAGCCCGCTCGCGGCATGACCCCCCAGTCCAGCCAGCCGTAACGCTGATGCCCCGTGGCCAGACGCCTCGGTAAGCCACAGGGCCATCATCCAGAAGGCGCGCATGTTGCCGCCTGTCCGGACTGGGCGCAAGCCAAATAAGGGCGCTTTGGGACTTTCCGACGTCGCCCGGCGAAGCCTCAGACTTCGCCGAACGAGCGCTGAAGGGCCGCCGCGGCTAGCTTTCCCGTTCGCTGGCGGCGCCGAGCGCCTTGGTCATCTCGAACAGCCGCTTTCGCACCGTCGGTTCGGTGATCTTGTAATAAGCGCGAACGAGCTCGAGGGTCTCTCGCTTGGCCATCGGATCGGGCTCGTAGGTGTCGTGCTCCCGCACCACGCCTCGCATCTGGCCTGGCGAACTCGCCGCAACGTCGTCCGACATATCCTCGAAGAAGTAGCTGACGGGAACTTGCAAGACTCTCGAAAGATCAAACAAACGGCTGGCGCCGATCCTGTTCGCTCCTCGTTCGTATTTCTGCACTTGCTGAAAGGTTAAGCCAATGGCTTCGCCAAGCTTTTCCTGACTCATGCCCAATAGCGTACGCCTAAGCCGAACCCGGCCACCGACATGAACGTCGACCGGGTTAGGTTTACCCAATGCGCCACGGGCGCGAAGTTTGCGCGCTGCAGCCATGCTTTTCTGAACCGCTCCCTTTTAAGAATTTATGGAAACAAGCGGACGTAACTTAGCGAGGTTTCGAAAGTAGTCAACTAGTGTTGTCCTTTTTGCTTCGCTAGTACGATCGACTACCCCGGGCGTCTGAAACAGTAACCCAACAACAGCGACAAGGTGACCAACACCAGCACCCACCAGTTGCCGGCGATGACGAAGGGCGTGCGCGACTCGAGCGGCCGAGGCAGCGCCGAATCGATACGCCCGACCTGATCGAGCCCCAATCGGGCGAGCACGCGGCCGTAGCCGTCGACGACCGCGGAAACGCCGTTGTTGGCCACCCGGACCAGCGGCAGACCTTCCTCGACCGCGCGCAGGCGCGCGCTCGCGAAATGTTGAAAGGGCCCGGAGCTGCGCCCGAACCAGGCATCGTTGGTGACCGTCAGCAGCCAGGCCGGCGGCCGGTCGGGGTCGGTAACCTGTCCGGGATAGATCACCTCGTAGCAAATCAGCGGGCTGACCGGCGGCAGCCCAGGCAAAGCCAGGGTACGGCGTCCGACGCCGGAAGAGAAATCGGCCCGCCCTTCCGTCAGCTTCGAGAAGCCGAGCAGCCCGCGCAGCGGCACGTACTCGCCGAAGGGTACAAGCTTGACCTTGTCGTAGGCCTCGACAAGCGCGCCTTCGCGATCGAGGGCGAAGAGAGTGTTCCACAGCCCGGATCTGCCATCCGCCCGCGCCTCGCGCGGCGCGCCGGTCAGCAGCAGCCCGCCCTCCGGCACCACCTGGCCGAGGGCCCGGCGCAGCGTTTCGTCGCGGTTGAGGATATAGGGCACCGCCGTTTCCGCCCAGACGACATGGGTCACGGCATCGAAGCCGGGCTCGACCGACAGGCGCATCTGATCGATGACGTGCTGTTGCCGCAGCTCCCGCCGCCACTTGTCCGACTGCTCGATGCTGGGCTGCACGAGACGCAGCATGACGCCATCGACGCTGCGCTCGCCCGGTGACGGGGCGACGGCGAGCCGACCTGCGGAGAGCGCGAAGACGGCAGCGAGGACCAGGACGCCGAGGCCTGCCGGTGCCCAACGGCGCCAACGCCCGCCGGGCTCCGTCGCGACCGCCGGCGCCGCGGCGGCGGCCAGCGTGATCCAGGACAGGCCCCAGACGCCGGTCAACGCGGCAAGCTGGATCGTCTCCGCCGAGAAGGCCCAGACCGTGCCGATCAGGTTCCAGGGGAAGCCGGTCAGGACCCAGGACCGCAGCCACTCGGCGCCGAGCCAGGCCCCGGCCAGGATCAGCACCCGCGCCGGCCCGCGCCACGCGACCCGGTGGACGACGAGTGTGACCAGCGCCGTGAAAAGCGCCAGCCCGGCCGAGAGCGCGAGCACCGCAACGGGCGCGAGCGCCCCGAAGCGCGGCGCATCGACGGTGAAGGCGATGCCCACCCAGTAGAGACCGGCGAAGTAGAAGCCGGCGCCGAAGGCCCAGCCCAGCGCGAAAGCCGCAGCCGATCCCCTGACCCCGTTCAAGAGCCAGAGCAGACCGGTGAAGGCGGGCCAAAGCAGTGGCACGAGATAGACGGGCGGCAAGGCCGCCGCGGCCAGGGCGCCGAACAGAAAGGCGGTCAGGAGCCGCCGCCAACCGCTTAGTCCGGCACACCAGGCGGCCGCGCGCGCCAGCGGCGCAAGAGGCGACGGGCTGGCGAGGGAGGGCGCGGTCATGCCGCCGGGCCGGGAGCGCTCTGCCCGCGCATCGTCAGGCGCTGTCGAGCAATGCGGGCTGAGGCAGATTGCGCAAACGCAGCCGCTTGATGCGGCGCGGGTCGGCCTCGATCACCTCGAAGCTGACGCCGGAAGGCTCGTGGGTGATCAGCTCGCCGCGCGCCGGCACGCGGCCGGTCAGGGAGAACACGAAGCCGCCCAGCGTGTCGATATCCTCGTCGCGCTCCTCGTCGGTCAGGACCGGGCCGACCGCGGCCTCGAATTCCTCGATCGGACAGCGCGCATCGGCGATCAGCGAGCCGTCCGGCTGGCGGATCAGTTTCGGCCCCTCCGCGACGTCATGCTCGTCCTGTATCTCGCCAACGATCTCCTCGACGAGATCCTCGATCGTGATCAAGCCGTCGATGCCGCCGAACTCGTCGACCACCAGCGCCAGGTGAATGCGCGAGCGGCGCATCTCCAGCAGCAGCTCGATGACCCGCATCGAAGGGGCGACGAAGAGGACTTGCCTCGAAATACGCGCGAGCGAGAAAGGCCCTTGATGACCGGCATGGGGCAAGACGTCCTTGATGTGCACCATGCCGATGACGTCGTCGAGCGATTCGCGATAGAGCGGCACGCGCGAGTGGCCGCGCTCGCGCATGACGCGGATGACTTCCTCGAGATCGGTGTCGGCTTCCAGGGCCACGATATCGGCCCTCGGCACCATGACGTCGTAGGCGGTCAGATGGCGCAGCTTGAGGATGTTGGCCAGCATCATGCGCTCGTCGTCGCCGATCGGAACCGTCGCCTCTTCCTCGCTGCCGTTCTCGCCGATCTCCTCGATGATCTCCTCGATCGTCTCGCGCAGGCTCGGCTCGCCGTTGCGCAGGCGGAAGAGATTGCGCAGCCATTGCCGCAGCCCCTGGGGCTGGCGCCCGGCGCCACCGTTGGCGCGGCTCACCCGCCCGCTGCCCAGCGCCTCGCTCACGACACCTGCTCCAGCACGGCAACGTCCGCAGAGTTCGCGTTCCGGTACGGATCGGCGACACCGAGGTCGGCAAGCACCTCGACCTCGAGCCGCTCCATGACGCGCGCATCGCTCTCGCGTTCGTGGTCATAGCCGAGGAGATGAAGGACGCCGTGGACGACCAGATGGGCCAGATGATCGGCCGGGCTCTTTCTCTGGGCCGCGGCCTCCCGCAGCAGCGTCTCGCGTGCCAAGACCACGTCGCCCAGCGCCGCAGGCTCAGCGCCTGGCAAGTCGGGAGGCGCGTCGGCGCCGAGGTTCGGAAAGGACAAGACGTTGGTCGGCGCATCGCGGCCGCGGAAGTCGCGGTTGAGTCGCTGGACCAGACGGTCGTCGGCCAGCACCAGCGAGAGCGCGCGTCCGGCGGCGAGGCTTTGGCCATCCGGTGCCGCTCGAAGCGCGGCAAGGGCCGCGAGCCGTGCCTGGCCCGAGGCATCCATCGGCAGGTTGAGCCAGTCGTCGTCCTCGACGACGAGGGCTATGTCGAAACTCGGAGGGTCTGGATCGTCACTCATGTCACTTGGAAGAGGGCTGGCTTCTCCCCGTCGCCTTGCCGGTCATTTCGCGCCGAACAGGTCTGCTTCGCGAGCGCCGCTGCCATCGTGGGCCTCGTAGGCCTGCACGATTCGGGTCACCAGAGAATGCCGTACGACATCCTCTTTGGTGAATTGGACGCAAGATACACCGTCGAGCTCCGAGAGCAGGCCGACCGCCTCGCGCAATCCGGATCGCTGGCCCGGCGCGAGATCGACCTGAGAGAGGTCTCCGGTGATGGCCATGCGGCTGTTCTCGCCGAGCCGGGTGAGGAACATCTTCATTTGGACCGGCGTGGAGTTCTGCGCCTCGTCGAGAATGATGAACGCATTGCTCAGCGTGCGCCCGCGCATGAAGGCGAGAGGGGCCAGCTCGATCTCGCCGTTGCTGAGCCGCTGCATGACCTGCTCGGCCGGCAGCATATCATAGAGAGCATCGTACAGCGGTCGCAGATAGGGGTCGATCTTCTCGCGCAGGTCGCCGGGCAGGAAGCCCAGCCTTTCCCCGGCCTCGACGGCCGGACGCGACAGGATGATCCGCTCGACCGCCCCGCTCATCATCATGGCGACGGCCTTGGCCACCGCGAGATAGGTCTTGCCGGTCCCGGCCGGGCCGATGCCGAACACCAGCTCGTGGCGGTCCAAGGCCTGGAGATAGGCGGTCTGCCCCGGCGAGCGCGGCGAGATGTGACGCTTGCGGGTGCGGATCGAAAGCTCTTCGGCATGGATCGCCGTCACCGCCGCCGCCCGCGCCTCCGCCGAGAGGCTGCCGCGCGCCATCCGGATGGCCGCATCGACCTCGGCGTCGCCAACTACCAGGCCCTTCCGCAGGCGCGTGTAGAGCGCGCCCAAGGCCTCGTTCGCCGCCTCCACGGAATCCTGCGGTCCGGAGATCGACACCCGGTTGCCGCGCGAGACCAACGACACGCCGAGCTGCTGCTCCAGGCGCGCGAGGTTCTCGTCGTGCTGACCGTAGAGCAGCGGCAGCAGTGTGTTGTCATCGAACTGCAGAACGGTCGGGTTCCGCTTGTCGCCGTCGACGGCCTTGTCGCGGGTCGAGGCTGAAGTCACGCCAAGGCCCTTTGCGCCACCGCGGCGCGGTCGGCGGGTGCGGCGGCCAGCTCGGCCCGCAAGCTGTTGGGGTGGGCCGCCGTGATCGCCAGCTCGACGATCTGGCCGAGCCATTCGGCTGGCGCTTCGACATGGACGGACTGCATATAGGGGCTCCGGCCGACGAGTTGGCCGGGACGCCGGCCGGGACGCTCGAGCAGCACAGGCAAGCGCCGTCCGACGCTGGCCAGATTGAAGCTCTCCTGCTGGGCGTCGAGCAGGCTCTGCAGCATCGCCAGGCGCTCGGCCTTGACCGCCTCCGGCACCTGGGGCTCCAGGCCAGCCGCCGGGGTGCCGGGCCGCGCGCTGTACTTGAAGGAATAGGCCTGGGCATAGCCGATGTCGGTGACCAGGCGCAGGGTTTCGGCGAAGTCCCGGTCGCTCTCGCCGGGAAAGCCGACGATGAAGTCGGACGACAGCGCGAGGTCGGGGCAGGCCTTGCGCAGCCGCTCGACCAGACGGCGGTAGTCGTCGGCGCCGTGGCGCCGGTTCATGGCCGATAGCACGCGATCGGCGCCCGACTGCACCGGCAGATGCAGATAGGGCATGAGCTTGGGCTCGTCGCCATGGGCGGCGATCAGCTCGGCGTCCATGTCCCGCGGATGGGATGTCGTGTAGCGGATCCGGTCCAGCCCCTCGATCTCCGCCAGCCGCCGGATCAGGGCCGCGAGCCCCCAGTGTCCGCCGTCGGAGGAGGCGCCGTGATAGGCATTGACGTTCTGACCCAGCAGCGTGATCTCGCGGACGCCGGCCTCCGCCAGGCGCTCGGCCTCGGCCAGCACCTCCGACGCCGGGCGCGAGAACTCCGCGCCGCGCGTGTAGGGCACGACGCAGAAGCTGCAGAACTTGTCGCAGCCTTCCTGCACGGACAGGAAGGCGCTGGCGCCGGGATCGCGGCTTTCCTCGGGCAGGAAATCGAATTTCGACTCGACCGGGAACTCGGTGTCCACGACCCCGGAAGCCGGGCCCGCGCCCTCGGCGCGCGCGATCAGCTCAGGCAAGCGGTGGTAGGTCTGCGGCCCGAAGACCAAGTCGACCTGCGGTGCCCGGCGCAGGATCTCCTCGCCTTCGGCCTGGGCCACGCAGCCGGCGACGGCAATCATCATCCGGCCGCCCACGCCGGCGCGCGCGCGCCTGAGCTGGTCGATGCGGCCAAGCTCCGAATAGACCTTCTCGGCCGCCTTCTCGCGAATGTGGCAGGTGTTGAGGATCACCAGATCGGCACCCTCCGGGCCCTCCACGCTGTGGAAGCCGAGCGGCGCCAAGACGTCCGCCATACGGGCGGAATCGTAGACGTTCATCTGGCAGCCGTAAGTCTTGATGAAGAGCTTCTTGGTCAAAATTGCGTCATCACCCGCACGCGCAGCAGGGCGAACGCAGGAATCGCCGGCCCTTCTCGTGAATTCGCGTCGGCGACCGTGCGGTCTGAAACCCGCTGAAACTCTAGCATCGTTCCTGGGCCCGCGACAATCTCAAGCCGCTTCCCGGCGTTCGGCGGGCTCCTGCGGGCGGCCGGAGAGGGCTTGGGCCATGCCTTGCGCCACCTGGGCGTGGCAATGGTCGGCCAAGGCCTTGCGGGTGCCGAAGTCGTCCAAGGTGACGACGGGGTGAAAGCGGACCACGACGGTCAGCCGTCCGATCCCGGCCAGGCGCCACATATGCGGCGCCATCTCCATGTCGCCGAACCAGGTAAAGAGCGGCCGCAGATGCCGGCCGAGCGGCAGGCCGTCGAGCCGCGCGTAGGTCACGGATACCGGCTGGACGGTCAGAGGGCGCTCGTCGGGACGGCTCTCCGCCACCGACAGCAAGGCGCTCTTGAAGGGCAGGACGCGGTTGCCGTCGTCGCTCGTGCCCTCGGGAAACAGGATCAGACAGTCACCCTCCTCAAGGCGTTCGCTCAGCGCGTCGCGCTGCTCGGCGGTCCTGCGGATCCGCCGCTGGACGAACACCGTACGCTGCATCTTCGCCAAGAGACCGTAAAGGAACCATTGCGCCACCTCGGCCTTGGCGACGAAGGAGCCCGCGACCAGCGAGCCCAGGACCGGGATGTCCAGATAGGAGCTGTGATTGGCCACGTAGAGGGTCGGCCGGTCGCGCGACTGGCGCCCGCGGCGCTCCACCCTGATGCCAAGCAAACGGCAGCACTGCCGATGATACCAGCGCGGCAGCGCGTTGCGCAGCGGCAGCCGCAGGATCAGCGCCACCGCCTGAAGCGGCATGGCGCAGAGGGTGAAGCCGAGATAACAGCTTAGCCGGGCCATCGCCCGCAGCGGCGAGCCTATCCGCGCCGTGGTCATCGTTTCCAAGGGACCCGGTTCCCGCCCCGTCAGGGCCTCGCCGCCTCGTCGCGCGCGTAGTGGCGGTAGTACTTCTCGGTCACCCCGTCGGTCTTGACGATGACACAGATATCCGTGGTGCCAAAATCCTCATCCACGACAGCGCCGTCGCCGACGAATCCGCCCAGGCGCAGGTAGCCCTTCACCAGGGGCGGGAGCTGCTTGAGGGCGGCCTTGGTATCGACCGCCTCGGCGGGCATCAGGTCCATGGCGACATAGCGCTCCGGCACGGCACGCGTCCGCAGCGCTTCGGGTGCCAGATGGTTGTAGTGGAGATAGGCCAGCGGCAAGGCCAAGGACTTCGGATCCGTGCCGTGCAGGGAAGCACAGCCGAACATCAGGTCGACGCCGTAGTGAAATACGTATTCGGCGATGCCGCGCCACAGAAGCTGCATCGTCGAGCCGGTCCGATAGGCCGGATCGACGCAGGAGCGGCCGAGCTCCAGCACCTCGCCGTCGTAGCGCAGCAGCTTGGAGATGTCGTATTCGTCGGCCGTGTAGAACTGCCCGCGCGCCTTGGCCCCGGCCCGGCGCATCAAGCGATAGCTGCCGATCACCGATTGCGGCCCGACGCCACGGCGCCGATCAAAGACCAGGAGGTGGTCGCAGTAGGCGTCGTAGGAATCGAATTCCTGCTTCAGCAGGACCATCTCGGCCGAGGGCTTGGCCGTCATCTCCTCGCAAAACACGCGAAACCGGAGCTCCTGCGATGCTCTGACTTCGGCTGCCGTCTCGGCCAGGCGAATCGTCAGATTGCCGGCTTCGACATCGACCGGTCTCTCGCCCTTGGCTTCCAGCAATACCATGCTGCGCTTCCTTGGCTGCGGCCTCGTTGTTCGCGCACGCGCTCCGCTTGGCGGTTGCCAAGCCGATCAGAGCCGCCCTAGTCGCCGCCCCGCTTGGACCGGCTCCGCGACTCGCCTCCGGCCCGTTCGGCAGCGGAGAGCTTGACGCCGTAGAGCTCCAGGCGGTGCCCGACCAGCCGGTAACCGTGCTCACGAGCGACCTCTTCCTGCAAGCGCTCGATCTTGTCATTGAGAAACTCGATCACCTCGCCGGTCTTCATGTCGATCAGATGATCGTGATGCTCCTCGGAGGCCTCCTCGTAGCGCGAG
>JAKSDN010000361.1 GCA_022360075.1 Kiloniellales bacterium
TGATCCTCGCCGATCCGACCCAGTACCAGACCCTGAAGAGCCTGCCCGACGTCGAGCTTTTCCAAGTGCCGACCGCCGAGACCGCGGTCATGCGCATGAAGGTGACGGAGCCGCCCTTCGACGATCCGCGCGTGCGCCAGGCCATGCGCTACGCCGTCGATCCCGACTCGATCTACAAGACAGCGCTGCAGGGCCTGGGCACAGCCGGCGAGCATCACCACGTCGCGGCGATCCATCCGGAATACGCCGAGCTGCCGAAGATCGCCCGCGACGTCGCCAAGGCCAAGGCGCTGCTCGCCGAGGCCGGCCATCCCGACGGCTTCGAGGCCGAGATCGTCTGCCCGAAGGATCCGCCTTGGGCGATCTCCATGGTCCAGGTCGCGGTCGAGCAGTGGCGCGAGGCCGGCGTCAACGTGAAGATCAACCTGATGCCGGGCGCCCAGTACTGGGAGGTCTGGGACAAGGTGCCCTTCGGCACGACTCAGTGGTATCACCGCCCGCTCGGCATCATGAATCTCGGCCTGGCTTACCGCACCGGCGTGCCCTGGAACGAGTCCTCCTTCGCCCACAGCAAGTTCGACGCGCTGCTGACCGAGGCCGAAGGCATCCTTGAGCCCGAGGAGCGACGCGAGGTCGTGGCCGAGATCGAGCAGATCATGCAGGACGAGGGTCCCTTGGTGCAGGTGTTGTTCCGCAATAACTTCACCTTCATGAGCCGCAAGGTGAAGGGCTTCGCCATGCATCCCACGACCTACGTTTTCGGCAACGAGCTGGGCCTGGAGAGCTAGAGCGCCGGCCCTCGCGGGCGGGAGCGGCGATCCCTAGAGCTTTCCCTTCACGAGGACACGCTGAGTTCACTCCCGTCATTGCGAGCGCAGCGACGCAATCCAGACCGCTTTCGCCTCGGCGGCGGCTCTGGATTGCCACGCCGACTGACGCCGGCTCGCAATGACGACACCATCAGCTATGGAGCTTCCTCCGGTCCTCGGCAGGATGCGTCTTGGACGTGCCGTCCAAGCCGTCTAGGCTGCGGTCAGCGCAGGCGTTAGGGGCATGATCGGTCGGGGGAGGCGCAGCGTGACCAGGACCATTCTCGCGACACTTCTGCTGTGTGCATTTTGTCTCATCGGGACGCAGGCTGCCGCGCAGGACTATCCGCGCCGCGAGCCGGTGACGCTGCCGCCTGACGCCAAGGCGATCTTTCTCGCCCAGATGCTCGGCCACATGGTCAGCCTCGATGCCATCGTGATGGCGCTGGGCGAGGGTGACCACGCCAAGGCCGCTGAGATCGCCGATACGGAACTCGGCGTCGCGCGCTTCCAGAAGGCCGGCAACGGTCAATCGAAAGATGAAGGGCCCGGTTTGGGGATCGGCCAGCATCTCCCGGAAGAATTCCGCGCCATCGGCCGGCGCTTCCGCGAGGCCTCGAGCGACTTCGCCGCGCTCGCGCGCAGCCTGCCGGAAGAACCCTCGCCGGAGCAGCACGTCATGCTGATGAAGGGGCTCAGCCAGATCACCAACCAGTGCCGCATTTGCCACGACTCTTACCGCATTGAGTAACGCTGGAGTGCGCCTCGTTTCCGATCGGCGACGCAGACCATGAGCGACAAGACCTCGCGCCTGCCCGGCTTCCACCGCTTGAACCGCCACGAGAGACTGGCCCAGGTGGTCGAGGTCAGTCGCCTGGACGCCGCCCATGCGAACCACCTGGCCGACGCCGGCGCCGCACTCGGTGCGGTCGCCGATCACCTGGCCGAGAACGTCATCGGCACGCTGAACATCCCGCTCGCGCTTGCCACGAACCTGATCGTCGACGGCGTGGAGCAGCTCGTGACCATGGCGACCGAGGAGTCCTCGGTGGTCGCTGCCGTCTGCAACGGCGCCCGACAGTGTCGCGTCAGCGGCGGTTTGCGCACCTCGTCGACCGGACCGCTGACCATCGCCCAGGTCCAGATCGACGGGCTGAGCGATCCCTTCCAGGCACGGGCCGCGGTCTACGAGCGGCGCGCGGAGATCGAGGCGATCTGCGCCGAGGTCGATCCGATGCTGGTCGAGCTGGGCGGCGGCCTGCGCGATATCGAGCTGCGCGTGCTCGAGGCCGCGCCGCCGATGCTGGTGCTGCACCTGATCGTCGACACGCGCGATGCCATGGGGGCGAACGCGGTCAACTCCATGGCCGAGGCTTTGGCGCCGCGCCTGGCGGCCTGGACCGGCGGAAAGGTCGGCCTGCGCATCCTCTCGAATTTGGCCGACCGGCGGCTGGTTCGGGCGCGCGCGATTTGGCCTTGCGATGAGATCGGCGGTGCGGACGTGCGCGACGGCATCTTGCGGGCCGCCGCCTTCGCGGGCGTCGATCCCTACCGCGCGACGACCCACAACAAGGGCATCATGAACGGCGTGACGGCGGTCGTGCTGGCGACCGGCAATGACACCCGCGCGGTCGAGGCGGGCGCTCATGCCTATGCGGCGCGCCGAGGATCTTACGGCCCTCTGACCCGCTGGGAGGTCACCGCCGAGGGCGATCTCGCCGGCAGCCTGGAGATGCCGCTGTCGGTCGGCATCGTCGGCGGTGCCACGCGCGTCCATCCGACGGCCCAGGCCTGTCTTGCGATCATGGGCATCGAGACGGGCGATCGCCTGGCGCGGGTCGCCGGTGCGGTCGGCCTGGTGCAGAACTTCTCGGCCCTCAAGGCGCTCGCCACCGAGGGCATCCAGCGCGGCCACATGTCCCTGCACGCCAAGAACCTGGCCATCGCCGCCGGCGCCGAGGGCGCGGAGATCGAGGCGGTCGCCGCCCGCATGGTCGAGGAGGGGCGGATCCGCGCAGACTGCGCGGCGGCGATTCTGAAGGATCTGCGGGACTAAGGTTGGCGGTGGGATTATCGGGGCGCCGAAGGCATGGCCACTGTCTGTCGCCGCAGCGAAGTCGTGCAGCGATCGTGGCCGCGCGGGAAAGCCGCCCTCAGCACCCCATCGGCGCCGAGCATCCGAGAGCCTGTTGCGAATGCGGTTGAGGCCGCGAACTCGGGTTCCGAGGCTGTTGCCCTGTGGAGCTTCGCGCGTTGCGGAATACCGTGGTCCTCAAGCAATCAACCTAACACAAACGGAATCGCCGTCGCAGGTTCCCGCGACCAGGAGCCGAGCCGCGTGGTGCTGAGCAACTCGGTATTGATAGACCGGCTGCCTTTCGGCCGCTAGACTGTCCGGAAGCTCACGCGGGCCATGTTCTTGGCACCGAAAGAAAAAAACTCAGGGGGGGATCGGCGGCATGCCCAGCTTTGTTGATTCGGACAAGTGTGACGGCTCCCGGACGCTGGAGCATCGGGCCGACATGTCCGGCTACAGGAACGCCACCTCGCCGGTAAGAGTGGCAAAAGTCCGCGCGAGAATGGGACCGGCCTTCTGCGACAGGAACGACAAGAGGCTTGGAGCGCTGGACAAACAGCCTGCGTGCTTCGAGACGCGCTCTGTCGAGCGCTCCTCAGCATGAGGAGCAATCTTGATGCCAGCAAAGGCCTTCTTCATGCTGAGGAGCCCCAAA
>JAKSDN010000758.1 GCA_022360075.1 Kiloniellales bacterium
CAGCAGCGTCGTCCCCGATTTCGGCAGCCCGAAACAGAAGAACAGGGTCTCTATCGAGGCGGACACCCTCAAGCCTGGCATGGCGCGGAGACTAGCATAGGCCCGGACGGGGACCAGCGGGCCGGAACACGCGGCCCACTCAGGGCTTCAGATCCATCTCCAGGCGGATGTAGTCGACGCGATAGGTCGCCTCGCCGAGGTAGATCACCGAGCCGTCGGGCGCGCAGAGCACGCGGCGGACCTCGGCCACCGGGGCGTTGACCGGGATCTCCAGGTCGCGGGCCATGGCGACGTCGGCGGTCGAGATGTGCAGGGTCTGGTGGGCCGAGGCGATGGTGACGCCCGGCAGCGAGGTCAGGATCGGCAGCACGACCTGGCGGCGGAAGCGCTCCGGCGCCTGCTGGAATACCCGGTCGTCGATGAAGATCGAGACCACGCAGTAGTGCTCGCCGTCGCGCGAGTGGATCCGCCGCATGTGGAAGTAGTGCGGCGCGGCCACGCCGTCCTTCTCGGTCAGCACCGGCTGCTCGTCGGACTCGATGATGTGGGAGAGGTCCGGCGTGTCGCCCCGGTACATCTCGACCAGGTCGTCGAGCGTGGTCTGGACCAGCAGCTTGCGGTTGCGCCCCGGCGCGGCCGTGACGAAGGTGCCGCGGCCGCGCTGCGGCGAGAGCATGCCCTCGTCGGTCAGCAGCCGGGTCGCCTGGCGCACGGTGACGCGGCCGACCTCGAACTCGCGCATCAGGCTCTCGATCGACGGCAGCACGTCGCCCGGCGCCCACTCGCCCTTGGCGATGCGCCGGCGCATCAGCTCGGCGAGCTGCACGTAGCGGGGAATCGGGACGTTGCCGAACATGAGCCCAGAGTGTTCCTTCGAGAATCCTCTTGAATCAAACATCCTAATGTTAGAACCTTTAGAATGTTTGTGCCAAGCCAGATCTCCCGGCCCGGCACCTTGAACGAATAATCGGCCCCCCGGCCGGCCGCAACGCCGCGCGACGGGGCGGCGCCCAGCGAAGGGAAGCCTTCGCGCGACAGGGAGGACAGCATGAAGATCCGATCCACGACGAGAACCCCCCAGGGACTCACCCGTAAGGGATTCACGCGCAGGGCCGCCTTGAAGGCCGCGGCCGCCGGCAGCGCGCTGCTCGCCGCCCCGGCGGTGCTGTCGCGCCGGGCGCGCGCCGCCGGGCAGTACATGGACCTGGAGAGCCTGCGCGCGGCGCAGATCGACTGGCGCCAGGCCGAGGGTGCCAAGATCACCGTCGGGGTCATCCCGGCCGGCTACTTCAAGAACCTGGAGACCGTGCTGCCCGACTTCGCCGCGCTCACCGGCGTCGAGGCGCGCCTGGAGATGACCCCGCCCGGGCAGATCCGCCAGAAGGCGGTGCTGGACCTCTCCAGCGGCACCGGCACCTGGGCGAGCCACGCCGCCGATCCGATGTACTACCCGCTCTACGTGGCGAACAACTGGATCGATCCGCTCGACGGCTACCTCGGCGATGCCAAGCTGACCGACGACAGCTGGTTCGAGTACGAGGACATCCTCGCCGGCTGGCGCGGCGTCACCTCGGTCGAGGGCCGGCCCTACGGCATCCCCTACGACGGCGAGGCGACGATCCAGGTCTACCGCAAGGACGTCTACGACAAGCTCGGCCTGAAGCCGGCGGAGACGCTCGACGCCTACATGGCGAACGCCGAGGCGGCGCACGACCCGGACAACCGGCTCTGGGGGGCGGCCCTGCGCGGCTTCCGCGGCGCCGGCCAGACCATGTACATCTACCCCTCGATCTTCCGCGCCTATGGCGGCGAGTGGTTCGATTCCAGCGGCAAGATGGTGGTCAACGGGCCCGAGGCGGTGGCCGCGCTGGAGTGGTACGTGAAGCTCCTGAACGGCTACGCGCCGCAGGGCGTGGAGAACTGGAACTGGCCGGACATCGCCGACGCCTTCG
>JAKSDN010000828.1 GCA_022360075.1 Kiloniellales bacterium
AGTTCACTGGCTCGGACTTTGGGGCCTCGCTGCAAGACCGCTGTGCGTCCTTCGAGACGCGCCCTGACGGGCACTCCTCAGAGCTTGTGAAAAAATTGACGTGTGGCTGGAATGCAATCGTGCGTCCTTCGAGACGCCCGCCAAGGCGGGCTCCTCAGGATGAGGACATTTCTTTATGCCACCAAAGACTTACCTCATCCTGAGCAACCATCATGCGACGGCTTGGGATTTGATCCATGGGGTGCCTCTAGTGACGACGGCATTGACCATGATGAGGAGTTTACGCGCGCAGGCGATGAGCGCCTTTTTGTGTTCCTTGCCGTCATCTTTGAGCCGCTTGTAGAGAGCGACGAGCTGTGGGTTCCATTGTTGTGCGGCCGGGAAGGCGGCGGCGTAGAGGGCTTTTCTGACCTTGCTGCGGCCGCCGGCGATGCGGCGCTGGCCCTGGAAGCGACCGCTGTCGTGGTCGAAGGGGGCCAGTCCGGCCAAGGCGGCGACCTGCTCGCGGGTCAAGCTGCCGAGCTCGGGCAAGCGGATCAAGAGGGTCAGGGCGGTCGGCATGCCGATGCCCTCGACGGAGAGGATCAGATTGTAACGCTGTGCGAGGTCTTGATGGCTCTTGACGCTGCGCAGCAGGCGCTTGCGCTCGAGATCGCGGATCCGGGTCAAGCGCTTGATCTCCTCGCCAATCCAGCCACGCCGCTCGGCCTGTCGGCAGCCCTCCAGGCGGGTCTTCCAGCGCGCGATATCCTCGCTGAGCTGATCGATCAAGGTGAGCTGCTCGGCAAGGTCCTGCAGGCGCGGATCGGGTGCCGGGCGGACGTCCTGGTAGAAAGACGCGCACTTGGCGATCAGGGCGGCGTCGATGCGATCGTTCTTGGCCCGCAGCAGCTGGAAGCCGGCAAGGCAGCGCACCTGCTTGGGCTGGAAGACGATGACCCGGAGCTTGGCCCGGCGCAGCGCGGCGACGACAGCCTTCTCGTAGCCGCCACTGGCCTCGATCCCGACCCGCTTGACCTTCTGCGCCTTCAGCCAATCGATCAGACGCTCATGACCGGCGACATCGTTGGCCACTTCCAATCTGGCTTGCGAGCCATGAATGGCGATGTCGAGCTTGTGTTTGCCGGTATCGATCCCGGCAGCTTTTCGGCTATGCTTCGTGTTCTTCATTGGCCCTTCCTTGTGAATGCGAACCAAAGTGTTCAAGCAACCATCCGGGTCCTTGAAGAGCCGAACGCGATCAGGCTCAGGAACAGCCCTGGGGGCTTTGGAGCGGACGATCCGACGCTCGGCGCCTCCTCCGGGGTGGCCACCCCGGAGGAGGCATCCAGAAGCCAAAATCGCACGATTCGCCAATACAAGGAGTGCCCACCAGGGCGCGTCTCGAAGGACGCACAGAGTTCATGCAGCCCGCGCGACATTTTCGCCCAGTGTCTGTATGGGCACCCACGACAGCTCCGCCACCCTCACGCCGCGAAGGGCACGGCGTCGGAGAGCTCTTTCGCCGCCGCGACCACGGCGGCGGCGATCGCCGCGCGGCGGTCCTCGGATAGGCGGCTCTTGGGGCAGGGCAGGTTGATCGCTGCGACCACTGCGCCCCTTTGGTCGCGCACGGGGGCGGCCAACGACCAGACGTCGGCCTCGGTCTCGCCGTCGTTGATCGCGTAGCCGCGCTCGCGGGTCTGGGCGAGGGCGGCGCGCAGGCCCTCCAGGTCGGTAATGCCGCGCGGGCTGTAGGCCTGCCAGCGGCCCTCGGGCGGCAGCAGCGCCGTCAGTTCCGGATCCGGCAGCCAGGCGAGGAGCGCCTTGCCGGCGGCGCTGCCGCGATAGGGCGCGTAACGATGGCCGATCTTGTGGAACACCTTGACCAGGTGCCGGCTCTGGCGATGGTCGATGATGATGAGCACGTTACCGTCCCGCACGGTGAGTTGGACCGCCTCGTCCAACTGCTGATTCAACGCGTCCAGGATTGGGCTGGCCGCCTTGACCAGCGAGCTGCCGGCGAGTGCGGCGGCGGCAAGGCGGATCACGGCGGTACC
>JAKSDN010000513.1 GCA_022360075.1 Kiloniellales bacterium
CCAGCGGTCGTTCTTGAAGGTGACCGGCTCCTCGCTGGTCAGGAGCTGCATGATCACGCCCAGGCTGTCCTCGAGCAGGCCGCGCGTCTGGGTCGGCGAGAGGCCGATCATCTTGCCGTCGGTGGGCAGCGCGCCCGGCCCAACGCCGAGCATCACGCGGCCGCGCGTCAGGTGGTCGAGCAGCACGATGCGCTCGGCGACCCAAAGCGGGTTGTGATAGGAGAGGCTGACGACGCCGGTGCCGAGCTTGATGTGGCGCGTGCGCTGCGCTGCGGTGGCGATGAAGATCTCCGGCGAGGCGATGATCTCGGTGCCGGCCGAATGGTGCTCGCCGATCCAGGCCTCGTCATAGCCGCAACGATCGAGCCACTGGATCAGCTCGAGGTCGCTTTCGAGCGCGAGCGTCGGATTGATGCCCGGCTTGTGAAAGGGCGCGAGGAAGATACCGAAGCGTAGACGAGAACCCATAGCGATTGCCTCCCGAGAGCTGGTTTTTCTGTGTCGCGCCGCAGCGCGATCCTGGGCCGGCGGCGACCTTGCCGCGGTTCCGGTGGTCCCGGTCACGATAGCGAAGAAAGGACGGCCGCAGAAGGCGGGGAATGCTTCGTATGCGTTCGAAGTCGCCGATCGGTTCGGGGTGTCCGCGGAGGGCGGGTCAGTGGCGCATTCCCTGCCACATGGGAGAGAGGGATCCTTGACACGGATGAACGCGGATGAACACGGATGTCAAGGCGGCGGCAGGCCGCTGGAGAATTGGCCGGGAAAGCGAGTGAGATCCTCCCAAGAGAGATTCGAATCCGTGTTCATCCCGTTCATCCGTGTCGAATCACTTTCTCGACGCCGCTTCCGGGCCGGGATGGTCCAGGAGAGCGCTCGCTTTGAAGCAAGTCTGAGCTGTCGTGTTTCGCTGCAACCTTCGTGGAAATAAGGAAGGCTATTCGACACAGATGAACACCGATGGACACGGATTCGAGTCTTGCGGATCGGTTCTCTGCCGAGTTCCTACGAAGGAGCTCGGCGTCGCGTCCGGCTCCGAATATCTGTGTGCATCGGTGTTTATCTGTGTCGAATCGACTCTCAGGGTTTGACCCCAA
The DNA here is from genome assembly GCA_022360075.1 of Kiloniellales bacterium. The sequence continues at coordinate 1,095 of JAKSDN010000513.1, forward strand.
GAATGCCATAAGAGGCCTTGTACCAAACCGTGTTGAAAGTGACTCATAACGATGAGTTTCGTCATTGCGAGCGGAGCGAAGCAATCCATCCGGCTGCCAGCCGCGCGGTGGCTCTGGGTTGCCCAGTGGCGCCGAGGGGCCGGCTAAAGCCGGCTCGCAATGACGGTTAAGGTCTAGCGCGCCAAGTCGACGTAGGGCGGGTTGGCGGAGCGTAATCCGCCGCATGGCTGAACTCTTGAAGAAGGCGACAAGTCGGCTCCCCGCTCCCATCCGGCGGAATACGCTGACGCTATTCCGCCCTACGCGCCCTCACACATTGAAGCGGAACAGCAACACGTCGCCGTCCTGCACGACGTAGTCGCGGCCCTCCGCGCGCATCTTGCCGGCCTCCTTGGCACCGTTCTCCCCGTTGCAGGCGACGTAGTCGTCGTAGGCGATGGTCTCGGCGCGGATGAAGCCGCGCTCGAAGTCGGTGTGGATGGCGCCGGCGGCCTGCGGTGCCTTGCTGCCGCGCTTGACGGTCCAGGCGCGGGCCTCCTTGGGGCCGGCG
>JAKSDN010000368.1 GCA_022360075.1 Kiloniellales bacterium
CTCTTGATGACGCGACAGCCGCGGCCGACGGCGGTGATCTGCGGCGCCGAGCCCTTCGCCTACGGGGCGGTCTTCGAGAGCCAGGCGCTCGGCCTCGCCATTCCCGAGGCGGTCTCGGTGACCGGTTTCGACGACATGTGGCTGGCGGCGCAGATCACGCCGACGCTCACCACCTTGCGCACGCCGCAGCGCGAGATGGGCGCGCTTGCGGGCCAGTTCCTTCTCGCCGTGCTCGCCGGAGAGGAGACGGTCGTGCCGCGCCCGCTGCCCGTCGAGCTCGTCGTGCGCCAATCGAGCGGGCCGCCGCCGACGGATTAGGGAGCCGGTTCAGCCGCTGGTCGTCAGATCACGGCGCATCCGCGACCAGGTCAGGCCGACGACGAGCATCACGATCACGACGACCATGAGCCCCATGCCCTCGCGTGCGGGCTCGCTCTCCCACCAGACTTCCTGACGCCACCAGCCTTCGTCCTGCGGCCAAAGGACGATCGCAGCAACCACCGCCAGCGCCGTGCAGGCCGCGAGAGCCAGGCTGGGCAGCCTGTTGCGCAGCTTGTGCGGCCGAAAGGCCGCAAGCCCGGCCCAGGCCGCCGGCACGAGATACATCGGTACCCAGAGCGCGGCGTCGGGATCGTTGTATTGCACCGCGGCAAAGAGGACCATCAGGAGACAGAGAAAGCCGTTCACATAGCGCATGGCGAAGCCTCCCGCGCTCGCACCTTCTTGAGTGGCCATTGTTTCGCTTTGACCGCTAGAATAGAGTCCTTCGGGCGGCAATGAAAACAACGCGCGAAAGCGCGCCCGAGCCGCATCTGGGAGGGGTCGCATCCCGCGACGGATGGGACCGAGGCAAGCAAGGGCTGGAGCGGAAAGCATGGCGCAGACCCTTCACGGCCGGGATCGGTCCGTGGCGCAAGGCAGCGTTCACTGGCAGCGTTTCGCGGTCTCCTACGACTATCCGGTCTACTTCACCGAAGGTCTGTTCGACGTGGAGAACCTCTCCCTGGTCGAGGCGCTGTCGCGGCATGAGCCCGAACGCCGCCACCGCTGCCTCGTCTTCGTCGACGAAGGGCTGCTTTCGGTGCGGCCCGACCTCAAGCAAGAGATCATCGCCTACGCCCAGGTCCATCGCGACCGGATCGCGCTGGTGACGGAGCCGATCAGCGTGCCGGGCGGCGAGCGTGTCAAAAACGAGCTCTACTTCGTCGAGCAGATGCAGCAAGCGCTGTTCGATCACCACATCGACCGCCATTCCTACGTCATCGCGATCGGCGGCGGCGCCCTGCTCGATGCGGCCGGTCTGGTCGCCGCGACGGCGCACCGCGGCGTGCGTCACATCCGCATCCCGACGACGGTGCTGGCCCAGAACGATTCCGGCGTCGGCGTCAAGAACGGGGTCAACCTGCACGGCGTGAAGAATTTCGTCGGCAGCTTCGCGCCGCCCTTCGCCGTGCTCAACGACATCGCGCTGATCGAGGCCCTGCCACCGCGCGACAAGACCGCCGGCATGGCCGAGGCGGTGAAGGTCGCGCTGATCCGCGATGGCACCTTCTTCACATGGCTGGAGCAGCATGCGACCGATCTCGCGCTCTTTGAGCGCCCGGCCATGGCGACGATGATCCGGCGCTGCGCCGAGCTGCACATGCGTCAGATCGCCCACGGCGGCGATCCCTTCGAGACCGGCAGCGCCCGGCCGCTCGACTACGGCCACTGGGCCGCGCACAAGCTCGAGTCCATGACCCGACACCATCTGCGCCATGGCGAAGCAGTGGCGATCGGGCTCGCGCTCGACTCGCGTTACTCGGTGCTGACCGGCCTGCTAGAGGCCGGCGCGGAGGACCGGATCTGCTTCCTGCTCGAGGATCTCGGCTTCAAGCTCTGGCATCCGGCTCTCGAAAAGAAGGACGGCGACGGTCGCCTGACCGTGCTGCAAGGCCTGCGCGATTTCCGCGAGCACCTCGGCGGCGATCTCACGATCACACTGCTTTCGGACATCGGCGTCGGCGTCGAGGTGCACGAGATGGACGAGGCCCTGATCCTCGAGTCGATCGCTTGGCTCGTGGCGCGGACGCTGCCCTGATGCGCCTGGCCGACACGCCCGCGCTCGGGCACCTGACCTACTGCACCAACATCCACGCTGGCGAAACCTGGCCGGAGGTGCTGTCGGGTCTGAAGACACATCTGCCGGCGATCAAGGCGGCGGTTGCGCCGGACCAGGCCTTCGGGGTCGGTCTGCGCCTCTCGGCCGCGGCGGCCGAGGCGCTGCAGGAGCCCGCGGCGCTCGACGATCTGCGCGCCCTGCTCGCCGAGGGTCCCTACTACATCTTCACCATCAACGGCTTTCCCTACGGCACCTTTCACGGCAAGACCGTCAAGGAAGGCGCCTACCGGCCGGATTGGAGCCAGGAGGCGCGTCTCGCCTATACGAACCAGCTCGCCGATCTCTTGGCCGGTCTGCTGCCGACGGGGATGGCGGGCAGCATCTCGACGGTGCCGGGCACCTTCAAGCCCTGGGCCGAGGGCCGCGTCGAAGCCATCACCGAGAA
>JAKSDN010000332.1 GCA_022360075.1 Kiloniellales bacterium
CCGATCAGGGCCGGCAGACGGGCGCTCTCGACGTCGATCGTCATGTCCTTTTCCTGGGCGTAGAGCTCGAGCCCGCCGACCACGCCCTCGAGCACCTCGCCCAATTCGACCGTGCCGGTCGGCGCCGCGTGCTCGGCCATCTCGATGCGCGACAGGGAGAGCAGATCCTCGATCAGCCGGGACATGCGCGAAGCCTGGTCATGCATGATCGTCAGGAAGCGTTCGCGCGCCTCCTCGTCGTCCTTGGCCGGGCCGCTCAAGGTCTCGACGAAGCCGACTAGGCTGGAGAGCGGGGTGCGCAGCTCGTGGCTGGCATTGGCGACGAAGTCGGCGCGCAGGCGCTCGGCGCGGCGCACGCCGGTCATGTCGTGCAGCGAGAGGATCACCGCCGTGCCGTCCGGCGCGTCCTGGGGCAGGCCGGCGATGCGGGCGTTGTAGTAACGGTCCAAGGTGCCGGGCATGGAAAAGTCGACGATCCGCCCGCGGGCGTCCTCGAGCACGTCGTCGACCCCTTCGAGCAGGGCCGGGTGGCGCACGGCGCTTGCCAGGTCGCGGCCCTTGAGGTCTCGGCCGAACTGCATCTGGGCGGCGTGGTTGAGCCGCACCACCTGGCGCGAGCGGTCGAGCATGATCAGCGGGTCGGGCAGATTCTCCAGGATCGCCTCGTTGCCGGCGAGCACGGATTCCAGCTCGATCCGGCTGGCGCGCCGCTCGCGCGCGGTCTCGGCGATCGCCTCGTCGAGACCTGGGCTGAGGCTGGAGGGCGCCTCCTGGCCCTCGGCCGCCTCCAGGTCGCCCCGGCCGAGCGCCTCGATGCGCTGGCGCAGCCGCGCGATCTTGTCCAGATGGCTGTGGACCAGGAGCGCGACGCAGATCACCAGCACCGCGGCGCCGCCCAGCCCGTAGCGCCAGTCGAGCTGGCCCAGCACGATCAGGATCAGCAGCACGACGAGCCCCGGCGCCGCCACAAGGCCGGCCGCCTTGACCAGGGGCCGGCTCTGCGGCCCGCCCGTCTCGGCCGGCCTCTTGGCGGCGCCGGGGCTCGTCAATGGAGCGTCCGTCTCTCTAGAATAGGCCATCCGAATCGATCGCATGATAGCCGGCCAGCGCGGCGGCGGTCACCAGGTCGCTGACCGTGGCGTCCAGGGGCACGATCTGCACCGGCTTGCTCATGCCGATCAGAAGCGGTCCGATGATCGTGCCGTCGCCGATCTTGTGCAGCAGCTTGTAGGCGATGTTGGCGGTGTGCAGGCTCGGCATGATCAGCACGTTGGCCGGCCCCGAGAGGCGGGAGAAAGGGTAGAGCCGGCGCAGGAGCTCGCCGTCGAGCGCCACGTTGGCCTGCATCTCGCCGTCGTACTCGAAGTCCACCTTGCGGCCGTCCAAGACCTCGACCGCGGCGCGCACCCTGAGCGCCCGCTCGCGCGGCGGATTGCCGAAGTTAGAGAAGCTCAGGAAAGCGACCCTGGGCTCGTGGCCCATGACCCGCGCCTCGGCCGCGCTCTGGATCGCGATGTCGGCCAGCTGCTCGGGCGTCGGGTATTCGTGCACCGTGGAGTCGGCCAGGAACACCGTGCGGCCCCGGGCGACCACGATCGAGAGGCCGAAGGCCCGGTGGCCCTCCTTGGGGTCGAGCGCCCGGGTGATGTCGTCGAAGGCGACCCCGAAGCTGCGCGACAGTCCGGTGATCATGGCATCGGCGTGGCCCATGGCGACCATGCAGGCGGCGAAGGTGTTGCGGTTCTGATTGACCATGCGCTGGCAATCGCGCAACAGCCGGCCCTTGCGCTGCAGGCGCCCGTAGAGGAAGTCCCGGTAGAGCGCGTTGTGGTCCGACAGGCGGGCGTTGTGGATCTCCAGGTCCTCGCCCGACAGGCCCAGATGCTTCAGGGTCTCCAGGATGCGCTCCTCGCGGCCGACCAGCACCGGCGTGCCGTAGCCGGCGTGGTGGAAGGCCACCGCGGCGCGGATCGAGGCTTCGTCCTCGCCCTCGGCGAAGACCACCCGGCGCGGGTTGGCGCGGACCTTCTCGAAGATGCCTTGCAGGCTGGCCACGGTAGGGTCGAGGCGTGCCGAGAGCTCCTGGTCGTAGAGCGTCAGGTCGTCGAGCGGGCGGCGCGCCACGCCGGTCGCCATGGCCGCCGCGGCGACCGCCCGGGGCACGGCGACGATCAGGCGCGGGTCGAAGGGCGTCGGGATGATGTAGTCGCGCCCGTAGCGCAGGCGCCGCCCGGAGTAGGCGCGCGCCACCTCGTCCGGCACGTCCTCGCGCGCCAGCGCCGCCAGCGCCTCGGCCGCGGCGATCTTCATCTCCATGTTGATGCGCGAGGCGCGCACGTCGAGCGCGCCGCGGAAGATGTAGGGAAAGCCGAGCACGTTGTTGACCTGATTCGGATAGTCCGAGCGGCCGGTCGCCATGATCGCGTCGTCGCGCACCTCGGCGACCTCCTCGGGCCAGATCTCGGGATCGGGATTGGCCATGGCGAAGATGATCGGCTTGCCGGCCATGGCGGCGACCATCTCCTTGGTCACGGCACCGGCGACCGACAGGCCGAAGAAGACGTCGGCGCCCTCCAGCGCCTCTTCCAGCGTGCGCGCGTCGGTCTCAATGGCGTGGGCCGACTTCCACTGGTTCATGCCGGCATCGCGGCCACGGTGGATCACCCCGCGGCTGTCGCAGATCGTCACCCGGTCGTTCGGCACGCCCATGGCCTTGACCAGCTCGGTGCAGGCGATCGAGGCTGCGCCCGCGCCGTTGATCACCATGCGGATGTCGCTCATCTCGCGGCCGGTCAGGTGCAGGGCGTTGATCAGGCCGGCGGCGGCGATGATTGCCGTGCCGTGCTGGTCGTCATGGAACACGGGGATGTCGAGCAGCTCCTTCAGGCGCTGCTCGATCAGGAAGCACTCCGGCGCCTTGATGTCCTCCAGGTTGATGCCGCCGAAGGCGGGGCCGAGAAAGCGCACGCAGTTGACGAACTCCTCGACGTCGCGGGTGTCGATCTCCAGGTCGATGCCGTTGACGTCTGCGAAGCGCTTGAAGAGGACCGACTTGCCCTCCATCACCGGCTTGGAGGCCAGCGCCCCCAGATCGCCGAGGCCGAGCACCGCCGTGCCGTTGGAGATGACCGCGACGAGGTTGCCCTTGTTCGTGTAATCGTAGGCCGCGTTCGGATCCTGATTGATCTTCAAGCAGGGCGCGGCGACGCCCGGCGAGTAGGCGAGCGAGAGGTCGCGCTGGGTGGTCAGGGCCTTGGTCGCGCGGATCTCGAGCTTGCCCGGCTTGCCCTCGGCGTGGAATTGCAGCGCCTCGGCCTCGAGGTTCTTGATCAGTCCGTGTTCCATGGCTGGTCCTCCCGGCCGCGCGCGCGGCGCTTGTTGTCGTTTTGGCGCCGCAGGCGGCGCCGGGATCGTCCCCGGCTCAAACGCATGAAACCAAGATGTTAGAGAGTGCCCTGTGGGGCGTCAAAGCGGCTTCCGCGTGGTGGAAGGCAAGGTCTCGACGGTGGGCGAATGGCGGAAGGTCGCGGCGATCAAGAAGACGCTATCGGTCGCTCGTGCACATGCACGTCGGCACCGCCACGACGGCTCAAGATCGAGGATGCTTCGTCTTGCCGGCTCGTCGTGTCCGCGCGCACCCAGAGCAGCACGGCGCCGCCTTCCAGCGCCTTGGCGAAGGCCTCGGTATGCGGCGTGGCGCGGATCTCGTCGAGGGCCTCGCGCAGCGCCACGCCGGTGACCCCGGCGGCGACCAGCGCGGCGATCGAGGCGCCGATCGAGCCGGCCGAGAGCATGATCAGACCGGCCGCGCCCAGCGGCCCCATGTACTTGATCTCGCCGACCAGGCCGATGAGCGTCTGCTTCCAGGCCTCGCCGTCGGCCTCGCTCGCCGACAGCGACTGATGGCTGTCGAGCACCGAGAGATCGCTCTCCTCGAATCCCGCCGCGCGCAGGTCTTCGACCGCGGCTTGAAAGGACTCGCGGGTGGCGAAGCGGCCGACGACCTCAGTGATGCTCATGCTTTTCGTTCCTTGCTGCTTCTTTCGCTGATTGTGCCGCCGGCCGGCGGCTCTGGCCAGCGCGAGCAAACGCGGCGACCGCCTGCGGCGCCTTGATGCGGGTCAAAGATCGGACAGGGCCGCGAGGCGGCCGAGCAGCGCGGCGACGATGGCGCCCGGATCCTCGGCACGCATGACCTCACCCATGACCGCGACGCCGCCGGCGCCGACCGTCAGGCAGGCCTCGGCCTTGTCCGCTGTCACGCCGCCCAGGGCGATCACCGGAACCGGCAGGGCCTCGGCCATGCGCGCGAGCGGCTCGAGGCCGAGCGCCGGCCCGTAGCCCGGCTTGCTCTCGCTCGGAAAGATCGGGCTCAGGGTGACGTAATCGGCACCGGCTGCTGCGGCGCGCTCGGCCTCGGCCCGGTCGTGGGCCGAAAGTCCGATCAAGGCCGACGCCCGGAGCTTGGATCGGGCCGCGGCGACATCGCCGTCGCGCGGCAGATGCACGCCGTCGGCACCGACCTCGGCGGCAAGCGAGATATCGCCCGCGATCGACAAGCGAGCGCCATGGCTGCGCGAAAGTGCGGCCAGCCGGCTGGCAAGCTGACGCAACGCGACCGGATGCAGGTCCTTCTCGCGCAGCAGCAGCCAGCGGCAGCCGGCGGCGAAGGCGGCTTCGGCCATGGTCTCGAGCGGGCCGCGGGCCTGGCGCCGATCCGTGACGACCAGGAGCGGCGGCTGCGGCAGGCGGCGCGTGGCTGTCACGTGCCTATCAGACCGAGCCGCGGGCTTGAGGCCTCGGCATGGCTGCGCTTGGGCATGCGCCCGGCCTGCTGAGCCTGGCGGCCCGCGGCCACGGCATCGCGCATGGCCCGCGCCATGCCGACCGGATCGCGCGCCTTGGCGACGGCGGTGTTGAGCAGCACGCCATCGCAGCCGAGCTCCAGGGCTCGCGCGGCGTCGGAGGCGGTGCCGATGCCGGCGTCCAGGATCACCGGCACCGGGCTCTGCCGGCAGATGATCTCGATGTGGGTCGGGTTGCAGATACCCAGGCCCGAGCCGATCGGCGCGCCCAGCGGCATGACCGCCGCGCAGCCGACGTCGGCGAGCTTGCGGCAGGTCACCGGGTCGTCGTTGCAATAGGGCAGCACCACGAAGCCCTCCTTGACCAGCTGCTCGGCCGCCGGCACGAGCTGCTCGACGTCCGGATAGAGCGTCTCGCGATCGCCGATCAGCTCGAGCTTGACCCAATTGGTCTCCAGAGCCTCGCGGGCGAGCTGCGCGGTCAGGACGGCATCGCGCAGGGTTGCGCAGCCGGCCGTGTTGGGCAGCAGGCGATAGTGCGGCGCCAGCAGGTCGAGCAGCGACTCGGCATAGCCTTCCAGGCTGATCCGGCGGATCGAGACGGTCACCATCTCCGCGCCGCTCGCCGCGACGGCGTCGAGCATGACCTGTTGGTTGGGATAGCCGGCGGTGCCGATGAACAGGCGCGAGCCGAAGCTGCGCTCGGCGATGATGAGAGGGTCGGTCATGTCTTGTCCCCTTGCGAGTTCCGATGCCGCGCTCCCCCACACTTCGACAAGCTCAGCATGAGGGAGCTTGAGTTCTGCCCCAACCGATCCCCTCGTCCTCAGCCTCCTGAGCCTGTCGAAGGGCGAAGGGCGAGGATTGTTCGCTCTCATCCGCCGCGCACCGCCTTAACGATCTCGATCTCGTCGCCCGCCTCGAGGCTCGTGGCCGCCCAAGAGGCGCGCGGTGCCACCGTCCCGTTGCGCGCTACGGCCAAGCCGCGGGCGGTGACGTCGAGGCCTTCGTCGATGAGCAGGGCCTCCAACGTCGTCGCTGTCAGCCTCCGCGCTTCGCCGTTCACCCGAATCGTCGCGTTCATGAGCCTAGACCTCCGGCCACGCGTGGCGCGGCGCTCGTGAAGCGTTCCATGCCGAAGGACCGGGCCTCGGCCGCCATCTCGCCGGTCAGGATCCAGCGGCTGATCGCCTCCGCGGTGATGGGCGCGAGCAGGATGCCGTTGCGGTGATGGCCGGTCGCGAGCACCAGGCCCTCGATCTCGGAAGGCCCCAGGATCGGCGCGTCGTCGCGGCTGGTCGGGCGATGGCCGACCCAGAGCTCGTCGATCGCAAGCTCCTCGATTGCCGGCAGGGCGCGCCAAGCCGCTTCGAGCAGGGAGAAGACACCGCCGGCGGTCAGGCTCTCGTCGAAGCCCTTCTCCTCGACCGTGGCGCCGAGGAGCAGCCGGCCGTCGTCGCGCGGCACCAGGTAGATGCCCGGCGCCCAGAGCACGTGGCGCAGCAGCGGCGCGGCCGGGTCCATGCGCAGCGCCAGCATCTGGCCCTTGACCGGCCGCACCGGCGGCCGGGCGGTCGCGGGCAGGCCGGCGATCTCGCGCGACCAGGCGCCGGCGGCCAGCACGACCAGATCGGCCGGGCGTTTCTCGCCTGCAACCACGAGGCCGCGCGCGCGGCCGGCCTCGATGTCGATCGCTTCGACTGGTGTGTTCTCATGCAGGGTTCCGCCGGCTTTCAGGAAGGCGGTCTTGAGTGCCATCGCCAGGCGGCGATTGTCGACCTGATGGTCGTTCGGGCTGAGCACGGCGGCCGCGGTGCCCGGCCGTAGATAGGGCTCGTGGTCGCGCGCCTCGGCGCCCGTGAGCCAGGTCAGATCGATCCCCAACTTGGTCTGGAAGTCGTAGCCGAAACGGAGCTGCCCCACATCGTCGCGGGTCAAGGCAACCACGAGGGTGCCATCGTCGCGATAGCCGATCGTCTCGCCGGAAGCGGCTTCGAGCTCTCGTGCGAAGTTCGGCCAGAGGGCCTGGCTGGCGCGGGTCAGGGCGAGCAGACCCTCCTCGCCCGGCTCACACTCGACTCCGGCGGCGAGCATGCCGGCCGCGGCCCAGCTCGCGCCCCGGCCGGCCGCGCAACGATCGAAGATCTCCACCGCGACGCCCGCCTCGGCCAGGCGCCAGCCGATGCCGAGGCCCGAGACTCCGGCGCCGACGATCGCCACGTGCTCTGGCCTCTGGGCAGGCCTGTGAGAGGGGAAGCTGGTGAGGATGGGAATGGCACGTCTCCCTTCGCTGGCATGATCCAGATCAGGTTCAATGGGTTTGTTCTCAGCCGGTCCTTGGACCGGCACCCCAGCTATGTCATGAAGAAGTCTACTCCCCGGCGCCCAGGGTGCAAGGCATCTGCGGCTGCGGGGCATCGCCGAGCAACGCCAAGCCAGAACACGTCTCTATTGTCCCAAGCCGCCAAGAAATCCGCCGACTCGGTCACGCCGATGATGGCGCAGTACCTGGAGCTCAAGCAGGCTTATCCGGACTGCCTGCTGTTCTACCGCATGGGCGACTTCTACGAGATGTTCTTCGACGACGCGGTCGCCGCGGCGCGCGCGCTGGACATCGCGCTCACCAAGCGCGGCCAGCACGCGGGCCAGGAGATCCCGATGTGCGGCGTGCCGGTCCATGCCGCCGACGGCTATCTCTCCCGGCTGATCCGCCTGGGCTTCAAGGTCGCGATCGGCGAGCAGATGGAGGATCCGGCCGAGGCCAAGAAGCGCGGCGGCAGCAAGGCCGTGGTTCGGCGCGACGTCGTGCGCGTCGTCACGCCCGGCACGATTACCGAGGATGAGCTGCTCGATGCCCGCTCGCATAACTTCCTGGCCGCCCTCGCCGAGGCCGGCGGCGCGCTGGCGCTCGCCTGGCTCGACGTCTCGACCGGCGACTTCCTGACCCAGCCGCTCGGCGGCGCCGTTCCGGCTGCCCTACTCGGCGCCGCCCTGGCGCGCCTGCAGCCGGGCGAGATCCTGATTTCGGACCGTCTGGTGCAACATCCCGACCTGTTCGAGGTGCTGGGCGACTGGAAGGCCGCGCTCTCGCCCCTGCCCGCCGCGCGCTTCGACAGTGCGGCCGGCGAGCGCCGCCTGAAGACCCTCTTCGAGGTCCAGGCCCTGGAGGCCTTCGGCGCCTTTGAGCGGGCCGAGCTCGCCGCCGCCGGCGCGCTGGTCGACTACGTCGAGCTGACCCAGCGCGGCAAGCTGCCGCGGCTGGCCACGCCGCGCCGCTTGGGCGTCGGTGCTGTCATGGAGATCGACGCCGCGACGCGGCGCAATTTGGAGCTGACCCAGGCGCTCTCGGGCGGC
>JAKSDN010000113.1 GCA_022360075.1 Kiloniellales bacterium
ACGAGCTGGCCGCGCTCGGCGTGCAGCCGGTCGCCCAGACCAAGGTCGTCAACCTGCCGTCCATCGGCTAGCTCGCCGGCGACAAGCCGGAAGGCCTGACCCTGCTGCCCGACGGCAGCCTTGCCGTGCTCAACGACAACGACTTCGGCCTGCTCGATCAGGAGATCCCGATCGACGGCACGGTGCCGCTCGCCCCCGAGACTCCGCCGGTGACGCTCGGCATCATCTCCTTCGGCGACGACAACGGTATCGATCCGAGCGACCGGGACGGCCCTGCGGGCGATCCGGTGATCAACTTCCAGAACCCGCCGGTCTTCGGCATGTTCATGCCCGATGCCATCGCTTCCTTCGAGGCGAACGGCGCGACCTTCTACGTCACGGCCAACGAAGGCGACGACCGCGGCGAGGACGAGCGGATCGGCGATCTCGTGAACACGGTCGATGCGACGGCGCCGGCTCTCGACCCGACCGTCTTCCCCGATGCCGCCAACCTACAGCTCGACGAGAACCTCGGTCGCCTCGGCGTTTCCACGGTCGATGGCGATCTCGATGGGGACGGCGACTACGACCAGCTCTTCTCCTACGGCACGCGCTCCTTCAGCATTTGGGACGAGACCGGCAACCTGGTGTTCGACAGCGGCGACGACTTCGAGCAAATCACGGCCGCCCAGGTTCCGACCTTCTTCAACTCGAACGGCGCACCCGGTTCCTTCGATAGCCGCAGCGACAACAAAGGGCCCGAGCCCGAGGGTGTCGTCGTCGGTGAGGTCGACGGCCAGACCTACGCCTTCATCGGCCTGGAGCGGGTCGGCGGGATCATGGTCTACAACGTGACCGATCCGGCCAACGCCAGCTTTGTCCAGTACATCAATCCTGCGGCCAGCCAGCCGGCCGGCACGGCGGGCGCCGACGATGTCGCGCCCGAGGGCCTGAAGTTCATCTCGGCCGCCGACTCGCCGACCGGACAGCCGCTGCTCGCGGTCGGCAACGAGGAGAGCGGCACCGTAACGCTCTACGGCATCGACTCGCTGAGCGGCCAGAGCCCGGTGATCAACGAGTTCGTGCTCAACCACACGAGCACGGATACCGACGAGTTCATCGAGATCTTCGCCGATCCCAATACCGATCTCTCCAATCTATCCATCCTTGAGATCGAGGGCGACAGCGCGACCGGCACCATCGACGGCGTGTTCAACCTCGGCACGACGGACGCGAACGGCTTCTTCACGACGCCCTTCATCAACAACGATCTTGAGAACGGCACCACGACCCTGCTTCTGGTCGACGGCTTCACCGGCAGCGTGGGCGACGACACCGACCAGGACAACGACGGCTTCATCGATGCCGGCGCGCCCTGGATCTCGATCGTCGACAGCGTCGCGGTCACCGACGGCGGCAGCGGCGACTTGACCTACTCACCCGTGGTGCTGGACCCCAACTTCGACGGCAACGGCAACACGGCGGGCGGCGCCTCGCGTATCCCCGCCGGCACCCACACGGACACGGCGACCGACTTCGTGCGCAACGACTTCGACGGCGAGGGCCTGCCGAGCTTCCCCAACGCCCAGGCCGACGTCGGCGAAGCGATCAATACGCCGGGCGCCGCCAACGAGGTCGAGGACACGCCGCCGGGCTTCGTCGAAGCGGCGATCTTCGAGATCCAGGGCGCCAGCCACGACTCCCCGCTCGCCGGTCAGAACGTGGTGACCGAGGGCATCGTCACGGCCGTCGACTCGAATGGCTTCTACATGCAGGACTCGGATGGCGACGGGGACATCGCCACGTCTGACGGCATCTTCGTGTTCACCGGCTCCGCGCCCACGACGGCGGTCGGTGATGAGGTCCGAGTCACGGGCACGGTCGTCGAGTTCCAGCCCTTCTCGCCGCCCCAGCCGGCCCAGAGCCTGACGATCACGCAGATCGGCGGCGCGGTCGCGGTCAATATCCTCAGCAGCGGCAATCCGCTGCCGGCCGCTACGATCCTCGGCAGCGCCGGGCGCGTCGTGCCGAACGAAGTCGTCGAGGATGACGCCTTCGGCTCGTTCGATCCCGAGACCGACGGCATCGACTTCTTCGAGAGCCTCGAAGGCATGCGGGTGACGATCGATGATCCGGTCGCGATCTCCCAGATCCGCACTTTCAGCTCCTCCTCGACCAACGGCGAAGTCTGGACCCTCACCGACAACGGCGCGAACGTCGCGCCGGCCGACGCCATCAACGACCGCGGCGGCATCGACCTGCAGC
>JAKSDN010000654.1 GCA_022360075.1 Kiloniellales bacterium
GCAGGCCGAGAGGCCCGACGACGTTTCGAATTGAATAGCCAGCGAGAGGTCAAGGCTCGTAAACAGACTGTCTATTGCGCTGCGGAGCAGCGTGAATGGCCTGAGCGCGATGAACGGCGCCCTGGCGATGTCCGCCGCGTCGAGTTCCGGCTTCGCCGCCAGGGGGTGTCCCTTGGGCAGGATCGCCGCCACCGACACCGATGCGAAGGGCTCGCTGCGCACCGCCGGCGCATCGATCGGCAGGGCGGCGATCCCGAGATCGAACTGCTGACCGGCGATCCACGGCGCCACGTCACCGCGCGAGCGGATTTCGAGTGAAAAGCGCACCTGAGGATAGCGCGCATGGAAGTCCGCGAAGGCGTCGGGGACGAGCGCATGAGCCACATAGGGCTGCGCGACGATCTTGAGCCGCGCTTCCTTCAGCGTGCGGATGTCGTCGGCGATCTTCGAAATCTCGTCGAGGCCAAGCAGGATGCGTTTCGCCTCTTCATAAAAGCGCACGCCCTCCTGCGTCGGCACCAGCCTGCGGCCCTGCCGCAGGAACAGGGCGAAGCCAAGCTCGTCCTCCAGCGCGGCGATGAGACGGCTCACCTGCGGCTGGGTTCGATAGAGGCGCCGTGCCGCCTCGGTGACGCTGCCGGTCTCCATGACCGCGATGAGGGCCTGAAGGCTTCGCTGGCGCATCGCAAGCTTCCTTATGCAGTTTCTGCATGAATATAGTCGCAGAACGTATTTGTCGCATAGTTTGCGGTCGCCTAGCTTCCCTGCGCGCAACCGAGTAGGGAGGCCACCGTTGGTCGGCGTGACAACAATCCTGACGAAAGCCGCCGAACGCGGTCTTGTCGCCGCGGCGGATGACTCCTTGCCGCCGATCGATTTCGTGTCGATCCGAGAGGAATTCCCGATCAAGCAGCGCCGCTGCTACCTGAACAACGCCTCCATCGGGGCTCTCAGCAACCCCGTGATCGCGGCGGTCGACGCCTTCCTGGCGGATGTCCGGGACAACGGCCGGAACAACTACCCGAACTGGTGTCGCCACGCGGACATGGCGATCAAATCGGGTATCGCCA
>JAKSDN010001455.1 GCA_022360075.1 Kiloniellales bacterium
GCCGGAGTGGCTCGCTGCCGCCGTCACGCTGGCTGCCTTGCGCCTCAGCGGAAACATCTTTCTGGCGGTGCTCTGCTATCCCTGCGTGGTGGCGGCCTACCGAGCCGCCGTGCCGGGCTAGTCTTCGTCGCCGTTCAGGCGAGCCGGCGATGGAATGCCGACGATGTTGTAGCCCGCATCGACGTTGTGGATCTCGCCCGTGACGCCGAGCGAGAGGTCCGACGCGAGGTAGAGCCCGGCCGATCCAACCTCTTCGAGCAGGACGCTGCGCGCCAGCGGCGCATGGGTGCGGTTCCAGGAGTAGACGAAACGCGCATCCGAGATCGCCGAGCCCGCGAGCGTGCGCATCGGCCCGGCCGAGATCGCGTTGACCCGTACGCCTTTTGGGCCGAGATCGACCGAGAGGTAGCGTACGCTTGCCTCCAGGGCTGCCTTGGCTACGCCCATGACGTTGTAGCTGGGTGTCACGCGCTGCGCGCCGAGGTAGGAGAGCGTGACCAGGCTGCCGCCTTCGCCCATCAGCGGCGCGGCGCGTTGCGCGACCGCGGTGAAGGAATAGCAGGAGATGCCGAGCGTCCGCGCGAAATTGCCGCGCGTGGTGTCGATATAGCGGCCGCGCAGCTCGGCCTTGTCGGAAAAGGCGATGGCATGGACCACGAAGTCCAGCCCCTGCCAGCGGTCGTTCAGCGCATCGAACGTACGCTCGATGTCCGCGTCGCTTTCGACATCGCAGGGCACCACGAGGTCCGATCCGAGCGAGGCGGCGAGCGGCTTCACCCGCTTGCCGAAGGCCTCGCCCTGGTAGGTGAAGGCGAGCTCGGCACCGTGGCGGCGCAGGCTCGTCGCGATGCCCCAGGCGATCGAGTGGTCGTTGGCGACCCCCATGACGAGGCCGCGCTTGCCAGCCATGAGCTGTGGATTGGCTTTCACGCGGACGCGGGTCCTTCTTCGACGCGGCCGAACCGCTGGGTAGGGCCTTCCTGGGCTGCGGCGGCCGGCGGCGCCTCAGGCTTCGTAGCGACGGAAGGCGAGCGAGGCGTTGGTGCCGCCGAACCCGAAGCTGTTCGACATCACGCAGTTGAGACGAACGTCGTCCTGACGCTCACGGAGAATCGGCAGGCCTTCGGCCTCGGGGTCCAGATCCTCGATGTTGGCCGAGGCACAGAGGAAGTTGTGCTCCATCATGAGCAGCGAGTAGATCACTTCGTGGACGCCGGTCGCACCTTGGGAGTGGCCGGTCAGGGACTTGGTGGCGCTGATCTTCGGGATATCCGCGCCGAAGATTTCGCGGATCGAGTCCAGCTCGATGCAATCGCCGACCGGGGTCGAGGTGGCGTGGGTGTTGATGTAGTCGACCGGGGTGTTGCCCAGGCCCTGCATGGCCAGGCGCATGCAGCGCAGCCCGCCCTCGCCGGAGGGCTGGACCATGTCGGCGCCGTCCGAGGTCGCGCCGTAGCCGACCAGCTCGCCGTAGATCTTGGCGCCGCGCGCCTTGGCGTGCTCGAGCTCCTCCAAAACGACCGCGCCGCCGCCGCCGGAGATCACGAAGCCGTCGCGGTTCTTGTCGTAGGCGCGCGAGGCCCGCTCCGGCGTGTCGTTGTATCGGCTCGACAACGCGCCCATGGCGTCGAACAGCACGGTGA
>JAKSDN010000879.1 GCA_022360075.1 Kiloniellales bacterium
AGCATGATCTGGCCGATCGCCTTGAAGACCATGTCGGCCTCCAGAGTGAAGCGGTCGCCGGTGCCGCTCAGCCGTCCCTGTTCGTCGAGCTGAGTGTACTCGAAGGTGATCGTCGCGACCCGGCCGTTGGCACCGGTGAGCGCGGCAGGCTTCGCCCAATGCTTGATCTTGACGCCGTTGGTCTGGGCGAAGTCCTGCTCGTGATGGGTCGCCGACATGGCCTCCGGACCGCGGCGATAGACCAGGGTCACATCCTCGGCGCCGAGTCGTTTGGTCTGCACCGCGATATCGATCGCGGTGTTGCCGCCGCCGATCACCACGATCTTGCGGCCGACCGGCAGGCGGCCGAGATCGGGCGCCTGACGCAGCTCGGCGATGTAGTCGACCGCGTTTTGCACGCCTTCGAGCTCCTCGCCCTCCAGCTCCAGCGCCCGCACGCCGCCCAGGCCCATGGCGAGGAACACGGCGTCATGGTCCTGACGCAAGCGGCCCAGGGTTACATCGCGCCCCAAGGCCTGGCCGTGACGGATCTCGATGCCGCCGAGCGAGAGGATGAAGTCGACCTCGCGCTGGGCGAAGTTCTCCGGGACCTTGTAAGCGGCGATGCCGTACTCGTTGAGGCCGCCGGACTTCTCCCGGGCCTCGAACACCACGACATCGTGGCCCAGCATCGACAGGCGATGGGCGCAGGCGAGACCGGCCGGCCCGGCGCCGACCACGGCGACCGTCTTGCCGCTGGGCGCCGCACGCTCGAAGGGCTGGATGCCACGCTCGAAAAGGTCGTCGGTGGCATAGCGTTGCAGCAGCCCGATCTGGACCGGCTTGTTCTCCTGCGCGTTGCGCACGCAGGCCTGCTCGCACAGCACTTCGGTCGGGCAGACCCGGGCACAGGCACCGCCCATGATGTTCTCGCTCAGGATGTCGAGCGCCGCGCCGCGCAGGTTGTCGGTCGAGATCTTGCGGATGAAGCTCGGGATGTCGATGCCGGTGGGACAGGCATCGATGCAGGGCGCATCGTGGCAGAAGTAGCAGCGGCTCGACTCGATCAAGGCGGACTTGCGGTCGAGCGGCGGATGCACGTCGGCGAAGTTCTCGGCATAAGCCGACGCCTCCAGCCGGCCCGCCGCGATGTCGGGCTCTTGGCTCATCCCTGATCCCCTTGCTTCTTCTCGCAAGCCGGCCCGCGCCGGGCGTCGCTTGCCTTTTCGTTAGGCTTGACTGTAGCGTTGGCCTGACCAACTGGTCAACTAAATTTGACCAATTGGTCAGGTTTCGCGAAGACAGAGGCGCAGGGCATGCCCGACAGCACGACCACGCGGCCGCCGGCGGAGCCGGCCAAGCCGGGCCAGATCCGTCTGCGCAACCAGGCGCAGATCCTTCAGGCGGCCGAGGAGGTTTTCGCCGAGCAGGGCTATCGCGGCGCGACCACGGCCGCGGTCGCCGAGCGCGCCGGCCTGCCCAAGGCCAACGTGCACTACTACTTCGGCACCAAGGAGGCGCTCTACCGCGCGGTGCTCGACGACATCCTCGATCTCTGGCTCGGCGAGCTCGACTACATCACCGCCGACCGCGATCCGGCCGAGGCCCTGTCGCACTACATCCACGCCAAGGTGATGTACTCCAAGACCCGGCCCCATGCCTCGCGGGTTTTCGCCAATGAGGTGATCCGCGGCGCGCGCAGCATCAAGGACTATCTCGAGGTCGAGCTGCGCCAGATGGTCCAGGACAAAGGGCCGGTGTTGGAGGCCTGGGTCGCCCAGGGCAAGATGGAGCCGATCGACCCGGTGCATCTCTTCTCCATCCTCTGGGCCGCGACCCAGCACTATGCCGACTTCGAGGCTCAAATCCGCGCGATTGCGGGGCGCAAGGAACTGACCGACGAGGACTACGAGGCCGCGGCCGAGACCATCACCCGCTTCGTGCTGCGCGGCTGCGGGGTAAAACGATAGCGCAGAGGGGAACGCGATGATCAAAGCCGTGGTGCTGCTCAAGCGACGCGAGGACATGAGCCGGTCCGATTTCGTCCACTGGTACCTGGACGAGCACGTGCCCCTGGCGCTCGCGCTGCCGAACCTGCGCCGCTATCAGGCCAATATCGTCGAGGGCGAGGCCGACGGCGACTACGACGGCTTCTCGGAGCTCTGGTTCGACAGCGAGACGGCCATGCTCGAGTCCTACGCGACGGAAACCGGCAAGGGCGTGGCCGCCGACTCCCTGGCCCACGTCTCACGGCGCGAGCGTATCGTGGTCAGGGAGCATCCGTTTGAAGTGTCCGGGCGCTAGAGGAAGACGGCGGTTGCCGATCGTGCTCCCCGCGTAAATAGGCGTGCAGTCCACCGAGCGCTTCGCGCTCCCGGCAATCCATCGCGGTCCGAGTCTCGGACTTCAATGGACCCTCGGATCAAGCCCGAGGGTGACGGTTCCGGAAAGCCAATTGAGGCCAATCTGCCGAAGACCGGAGCCTCTCTCTGATCGGAGAGCAAATCGGTCGGATCGAACCCCTACTCGATGAATCCCTGTCCGGCACCATTGAAAGTCAGGCTCAGGTACTCGTAGAAGGCTTGCGCCGCGGCGGTGAGGCTGGCGCCGTGCTTCCAGGCGAGGCCGACGTCCATGGTCGGCACGGGATCGGCGAGGTTGCGGGTCTCGATCCGCTGGCCCTCGAGCGACCAGGGCCGATAGACCATGTCCGATAGGATGGTGATGCCCATCCCGGTGGCGACCATGGAGCGCACCGCCTCGACCGAGGAAGTGCGGAAGATCTCGCGCGGCCGATGCGGCGTCTTCTCCCAATAGCGCAGCGCGGTGTCGCGCGCCTCGTCGACGGTCAGCATGACGTAGGGCTCGTCGCCCAGATCCTGGAGCGAGACCTGCTCGGCGCGCAGCAGCGGGTGGTCGGTCGGCAGCCAGAGGCGGCGGCGCGAACGGATCAAGGTCTCCGAGTCGAGGGCGTCGCGCCGCTCGAGGTTCGAAACCAGGAGCACCCCGATGTCGAGCTCGCCGGCGATCAGCGCCTCTTCGATGTCGCGGCGCGGCGCTTCCTGCAGCCCGACCGTGATGCCGGGGAAGCTGCGCGCGAAGCGGGCGAGATGGGGCGGCAGGAAGTAGCCCGCCACCGTGTAGGTGACGCCGACGCGGACCTGACCCGTGGCCTTGGCGCGGGCGCTGCGCGGCGCCCGGGTCGCCTGATTGACCGCGGCGACGATGTTGCGGGCATGCTGGAGGAACTGATGGCCCTCGTAGGTCAGCGTGACGCCGCTGGAATGGCGCTCGAACAGGCGGGTTTCCAGGATCGTCTCCAGGCCCTTGATCGCCGCGGTCACGGCGGACTGCGAGACGTTCAGGTCGATCGCCGCCTGCGACACCTGGCCGGTCTCGGCGGCGGCGATGAAATAGCGGACCTGGCGGAGCGAGAGAGACATCGGATCGTCTGATAGGAGTCACTAGGGATAGCGGATTTCGCAATCGGTCGCTGGGCTCGCCGCGCGGCTTTCGATCCTGCAAGGGGCCTTGGGCAGAGATTAGGTGCAATATCTGAATTTTCGATATCGTGAAGCCGATTTTCTTATTTTACTATGCATTGAGGCAGCGCGACCATGCCTGTCAGGCACTTCGCGACGGCAAAAAAATGAGGCTGGCCGCCTGGCACGACGGCGTCGGGCCGGCCAAGCGACGAGGGAGAGCGACATGACGGTGATCAACTGCGACATGGGCGAGAGCTTCGGGCTCTACAAGATGGGCGACGACGCGGGCATGATGCCGCTGATCACGGTGGCCAACGTCGCCTGCGGCTTCCATGGCTCCGACTACAACCACATGCGCACGACCGTGCGCCTGGCCAAGGAGCATGGCGTGAAGGTCGGGGCCCATCCCTCGCTGCCCGACCTGCAGGGCTTCGGCCGGCGCGAGATGAAGATGGGCCGCGAGGAGCTGGCGAACTGCATCCTCTATCAGGTGGGCGCGCTGAAAGCCTTTCTCGACGCCGAGGGCATGACGCTCAACCACATCAAGCCGCACGGCTCGCTCTATGGCATGGCGGCGCGCATGGAGCATATCGCCCACGCGGTCTGTGACGCCGCCGATGTCTACAAGGTGCCGCTTTACGGCATGATCAACTGCCTGCACGAAGAGGTCTATCAGGCCCGCGGCCACGCCTTCGTCGCCGAGTACTACGCCGACCTCGAATACAGCGACGAGGGCGGCCTGATCATCACCCGCGAGCATGCTGCCGTCGATCCGCAGGAGTCGGCGCGCCGCTGCGTGCGGGCAATCACCGACGGCAAGGCGCCCTCGGTCAACGGCAAGGACGTCGCGGTGCGCGCCGACGCGATCTGCGTGCATTCGGATACGCCCAACGCGCTCGATGTCGCGCGGGCGGTGCGCGATGCCGTCACGCCCTATCTCGACACCGCCGCCTGAGCCGCCGACCGCAAGATGCACAAGGTTCTCGTCGCCAACCGCGGGGAAATCGCCTGCCGCGTGATCCGCGGCTGCCGTGCGCTCGGCCTCAGCGCGGTCGCGGTGCATTCCGAGGCCGACGCCGCGGCACTGCACGTCGAGCTGGCCGACGAGGCCCACGCGATCGGCCCGCCCAAGCCGCAGGAGAGCTACCTCAAGGCCGAGACCATCATCGAGACCGCGCGCAAGGCCGGTGCCGATGCCATCCATCCGGGCTACGGCTTCCTGGCCGAGAACGCCAGCTTCGCCCGCATGGTGCAGGACGCGGGCCTGATCTGGGTTGGGCCGCGCCCGGCGACGATCGAGGATATGGGCGACAAGGAGCGCGCCCGGCTGCTCGCCAAGTCGGCCGGGGTGCCGATCCTGCCGGGCAGCCCGCGCTTTCCCGAGAACGATCTTGCCGGCCTCGACGAGGCGGCCGCCGAGGTCGGCTTTCCCCTGCTGGTCAAGGCCTCGGCCGGCGGCGGCGGGATCGGCATGCGCCTGGTCGAAGCGCCGGAGGACCTGCAGAAGGTCGTCGTGGCGACCCAGGGCATGGCGGCGCGCTCCTTCGGCGACGGCACGGTGTTTCTGGAGCGCTACGTGCGCAAGGCCCGGCACATCGAGATCCAGGTCTTCGGCCTCGGTGACGGCCATGCCGTGCATCTCTTCGAGCGGGAGTGCTCGATCCAGCGCCGCTTCCAGAAGATCATCGAGGAGACGCCGGCTCCCGGCCTGCCGGCGGCCACGCGCCAGGCCATGGCCGAGGCCGCCGTCGCGCTCGCCAAGCAGGAGCGCTACCGCGGTGCGGGCACCGTCGAGTTCGTCGTCGATGCCGAGAGCAACGCGTTCTTTTTCCTGGAGATGAACACGCGCATCCAGGTCGAGCATCCGGTGACCGAGATGACCACCGGCCTCGATCTGGTGGCCCTGCAGCTCCGCCTCGCCGCCGGCGAGGA
>JAKSDN010001519.1 GCA_022360075.1 Kiloniellales bacterium
CAGGATGAGGACATTTCTTAATGCCATCAAAGACTTACCTCATCCTGAGGAGCGCCCTCCAGGGCGCGTCTCGAAGGACGCAGGATGATCATGCAGCACCGTCCGAAAGCTCGAGCCAATAAATTCACAAGCTCTCAGCATGAGGAGCAATCTTAATTCCATCAAAAGCCTGTCCTCATGCTGAGGAGCCCCAAGGGGCATCTCGAAGCACGCACGCCAGCGCTGCAGCCAAGACCCGAATGCGCCACCGTCGCTCGATACCGCGACGCTGCCCGGACTTTTGCCCCTCTTACACCGTGGTGCTGCAAGTCCAGTCTCGGCCTTTGCAAAGCGCCAGTGGCCCCGGCAATATCCGACGGACTTCAAGCCACAAAGCGCCCCACTGCGGCGCGGTTGAACAGAGGGGAATACGAGGGACATGCGACTTCTTTCCGCGTTCGTGATTCTCGTGCTCGCTGCCTTGCCGGTATCGGTCCAGGCGGCCCAGGACCTGGCCATCGAGGCCTTCTACGGCCAGTGGAAGGGCAGCGGCATTTCGAAGAACCCGAACAGCGTCTACTTCGGCATCACCGAGCGCGACTTCGACGTCATGATCCAGGCCAAGGGCGGCGGCTTCTCGGTCACCTGGACCACCGTGCTGCGCCAGGGCGGCGATCCCAATAACCCGAACGTCAAGCGCAACACGGCGAGCAAGGACTTCGTACCCTCGGGCAACGGCCGCTTCTTCGTCTCGCCGCCGCTGCCCGATCCCCTGTCGGGCAAGGACTACGCCTGGGCGCGGATCGAAAAGAGCTCCCTCTACGTCTATATCCTCACGATCGACGAGGCTGGGGTCTACGACATGCAGGTCTACGAACGCACGCTTCTGGCGCCGGGCATGTCGCTCAAGTTCACGCGCATCCGCGGCGACGAGCCGCAGCGCACGGTCGAGGGCCGCCTGGTCAAGTTCGCCGACTAGGCCGACGCACCACCGTCGCCCGGATACGGCTTTGTCCGCGCAGATCGACCATATCGTGGTCGCGGTCCGCGACTTGTCGCGCGCCGCCGCGCGCTACGAACGGCTCGGCTTCACCCTGACGCCGCGGGCCGAGCATGCCTGGGGCACCGCGAACCGCCTGGCCCAGCTCCGGGGCGGCAACTTCATCGAGCTGCTCGAGGTCGACCGGCCCGGCCTGATTTTCCCGCACGAGCCCGCGGCCTCGCCCCCGGTCTTCAGCTTCGGGGCCCACAACCGCGACTTCCTCGAAGGCAGCGAAGGTTTCTCGATGTTCGTCCTGGCCGGCCACGACAGCCGGGCCGACGTCGCCCGCTTCGCCAGAGCCGGCATCCGGACCTACGTGCCCTTCGACTTCGAGCGCGAAGCCACGCTGCCGGACGGACGGCGGGTCAAGGTTGGCTTCTCGCTCGCCTTCGCGACCCATCCCGAGATGCCGCGCGTCGCCTTCTTCACCTGCCACAACCGCTTTCCGGAGAACTTCTGGCGACCGGCGTTCCAAACCCATCCGAACGGGGCCGAGCGGATCGACGAGGCCGTTTTGGTGGCGCGCGAGCCGGCCCGCTATGCCTCCTTTCTGTCGGCCTTTTGCGGCAGCGAGGCCGAGCCCCTCGACGGCCCGGGCGAGGCAGGGCTTAGGCTGGCCTGTGGCCCGCATCGTCTCACCGTCTTGACGCCCGAAGCCTTCTCGGACCGCTTTGGCGGTGCGACGATCGACCTCTCGAAAGGGCCGCGCTTGGCCGCCATCACGATCGAAGGCGCTGGCGTGACGCCAGGCTTGACGCCCATGACCGAAGCCAACGGTCTGGCAATCGAATGGCGCAAGAGTGGCAAGCCGGACGTCTAGGATTCAGCTTCGTTGAGTCGAACCTGGTCCGCTGCCGTCATTGCGAGCTGGCGCCAGCCGGCCCCTGGCGCCATTGGGCAATCCAGTGCCACCGCGCAAGTGTCCGCCAACTGGATTGCTTCGCGC
Organism: Kiloniellales bacterium; assembly: GCA_022360075.1. The sequence continues at coordinate 1,968 of JAKSDN010001519.1, forward strand.
CGCTCGCAATGACGAGTCTTATCGCTGTAAGTCTCTCTCGTTACCGCCTGGTTTATGCGTTCAGCTTTCGGACCGCCTGAAGCTCTAGTCGGTGCAGGCCCATACGGCGACCTCGCAGTAGTCGCCCCAATCGGCCTCGCAACTATCAAGGCTTTCATCCTCCGCATCGAACTGCGTGAAGCCGGTGCCCCAGTAGGCCTCGTCTCCGCCGATCGCGATCGCGCCGCAAGTATTGTAGAAGGTGAAGCCATGGGTGCACTGGCCCTCGCAGTTAAAGCGGGCGGCCAGTTCCGCTTCGGCCTCCGTGTCCGCGTTGACGGCCCAGCCATAGGCGCCGCCGGGACCCACCATGATCGCGCCCCAGAGCGTGTCCTGGGCCGATGCCGGCGGCGCTCCGAAGACGAATGGCATGATCAGCGAAAGCAGCGTTGTGAAGCGTTTCATCCGAGATCTCCCCCTGATGAGACGCAGCTTATCCCATGCGGCGACCCGACGGGGCCGGCATTTGAGACGCACCCCGTGACGGGTCGGGAAGGCCGGGGCTCACGCCCCCGAATCGAAGCAGATCATGTCGATTCCGCTGCGCGAGAGCGTGCCCCATTTGGCTTCCGGGACGCCCTTGACCAGGAAGCGCGGGCCATGGCGATGGATCTCGTTGGCGACGCGATCGATCGATTTCTCGTCCAGCCGCTCGTACTTGAACAGCTTGTCGTAGTCGATCGAGAGGATGGCGAGCTTCTTGCCCTTCAGGTGGAGGCCATCCGCTTCGAGGCTGTGCATCTCGAAGATCACGATCTTGGCCAGGTCGAGCAGCGAGGCGATCAGCGGTGCCGGGAGGTAGTCGTTCGAGGGATTGTCGACGATGTGAATGGCCAGACGCTCGCGGATCGCGCTGGGGATCTGTGACAGCACCGAGACGAACTGGCTGCGGTAGGCCGCGTGGAGCAGAGTCGAGCTGTGCAGATCCAGCGACAACAGCCGGCGGTCCTCCGTCGGTGCCTCGGCAAGAATCTCGACCACTTTGGCGATCATCATGACGTCGAGCCCGGCCACGACGTCGGAGAAGCCGAGCAGCGTGCGTGCCCAGGTCTCGACCTGCTTCTTGGTCGTTGGATCGAAGCGCGTGAGCTTGAGCGGCGCTTCGCCGCCGTCGTTGAGCTGTACGGGATCGGTGATGATCTTCGTGCTGCCGGCGATGCCTTGCACCAGCTTGCGGCGGGCGGCAGGGCTGTTGCCTGGCGGCTCCAGCATGCGCGCGATGCAGACGTCGGCGAGGTTGTAGCAGTCCTCGACGCTGTCGGCCGTCAGCTCGACGTCCTGGACGTGATAGTTGAAATGAGGGCTCGCCTGGCCGTCCTCGCCGCCGAAGAACTTGTCGCCGATCTCCTCGATCACGGTGAGGCAGAAGGCTTGTGCCTCCATCGCGTTGAGCTGGGCGAAGCAAATCACGAAGTCGCCGTCCTCGTTGCGGCTGACGACGGCCTGACCGGCCGCCTTGGCCCGGATGATGCTCTCCGCGAAGGAGCGGGTGCGCTCCGCCCAGGCACGCCAGCGCGGGCCGAAGGCCTCGCGGATATTGCACATGTTGTTGATGAAGATGCGCGCGGCGACGACCTTGCCGTCCTTGGCCTCGAGAATGCGCAACAGCCTTTGCCGCTCGTCGCTGCCGTCGGCCAATGCCGGGGCCGCGCCGTCGGCGTCTCCGCCCTCGGTCGGCGAAGCCGCTTCGCCCGGAGCGGCCTGGCGGCTCATCGCCTTGTAGAGCTTGACGAGCTGCTGCTCTTGATGCTGGCGGCTGACGTGATTTTCCTGCAGCCGGTTCCTGACCTTGGCGATGAGAATGCCGAAGTCGACGGGCTTGGTGACGTAGTCGCTGGCGCCGAGCTCCAAGCCGGACTGGATCTGCTTGGCGTCGGACAGGCCGGAGAGGAAGATGAAGGGAATGGGACGGCCGTTGTCTGATCCCGCCCGGATCTGGCGCAACAGGTCGAAGCCGCCCATCTCCGGCATCTCGACGTCGCTCAAGATGAGGTCGGGCCGGTTGCTGCGAATGGCGTTGAGCGCCTCGCGCCCGTTGCTTGCCTGGCGGGTCCGATAGCCGACCGCCGAGAGCTCGTGAACGATCAGCTTGCGGAGGACGCCCTGGTCCTCGACCACAAGGATCTCGAACGCTGTCTCCTGGTCGCTCATCGTCACATTCCGGGGCAGGCGCCCCGTCTTCCGTACGGTCCGCAACCCCTGGCGGCCGGTTCTCACTATTCAATCTGCCTATACAATAGACCTTAATAGACTATTTCTTATGGGGTGGTATTTGCTTGACGAAGTGGTCTCGGCCGCAGGACGACTGCGGAGACGTACGTACGTGTGCCGTTTCGGGGAACGGAGAAAGACTTCACGAATGCACGAGGCAGGGCCTTCGGACGGGGGCTCTGCCCGTCACCCGTTCGGCCCCGTGCGCAGGATCGCGCTCACGGCGCTCAACAGCGGGTCCTGCGCGCGGCCGGCCAGATGCGCGAACAGGACGCGTACCGACTTCTGGGCCTCGCAGATCAGCTCGACCTCGCCGCTGGCTTGAGCCTCCTTCGCCGTCTCCGCGTGTAGGAGGCCGACGCCGATGCCGCCGGCGATCAGCGTGCGCGTCACGTCCTCGCGGTCGATGCTGATGATCCGTTTGGGGCGGATGCCGTGGGCCTCGAACAGGTTCTCGGCGGCCTGCCCGCAGCAGGTGTTGGAGTTCGGGCAGATCCACGGCAGATCGCCGAGTGCCTCCCAATCCAGCGGCGGCGCGGCGGCCGCAAGGCCCGGCGGCGACGCCAGATAGATGCCGAAACGCGAGACTTCGATGGTGGTCAGGTCGTCATCGGCCTCGCCGGCCTCGTTGTAGAAGCCCGCGTCCAGGCTGCCGCTGCGGATGCCCTTCAGGACATCGAGCGACGTGCCACGCTGGAGCGCCACCTCCACCTCGGGGCAGCGCTCGGAAAGGACCGTGAGCAGGCGGCCGAGGGCCGCCGTGCTCGCGTCGCCGCTGGCTCCGATGCGCAGCCGTCCGGTGAGGCGCCCCTTGAGGCGATGAGCCTCCTCGATCAGTGCCTTGTGGGCGCCGAGCGTCTGCTCTGCCTTGGCGAGCAAGCGCTCACCGTCACCGGTCAAGCTCATGCCCCGGGGGGTGCGCTCGAACAGGGTCAGGCCGAGCGTTTCCTCGATCGCCTTGATGTGCGCGCTCACCGCAGGCTGGCTGAGATAGAGCCGCTCCGAGGCCCGCGTAATGCTGCCTTCGCGCGCCACGGCGACGAATGTCTTCAGTTGATGGATCTCCATCTTGCCCCTTTCAAACCGGGCGTGGCCTCGCTCGACACAGCTAGATCAAACCGAGAATTCGCCACCACAGCAGATCCAACGGGAGCAATAGCAGCACGCTGACCACAAACGTGGTTAGGCACAGTCTGGTCATCGCACCGACCGGCAGGTTGGCGAGTTGCATGGCGGCGATCAAGGGCGGTGCCTGATAGGGCAGGAAGACGTTGGAGAACGCCAGTACCTGGGTCATGAGCACGGTCGCCAACGGCAAGCCCGTCAGCTCGGCCAGGCTCGCCGCGACTGGGGTCATGACGGCCGGCACGCCGGGCAGGTTGGTGACGACCGCGACCAACGTGGAGATCGCCGTCAGGGCCGCGACGTTCCAAACCGGCTGCCCGGCGGAGAAGTCGGCATGCGCGCTCAGGCTTTGCACCACCGCCTCGCCCAATCCCGTCGCCGAGATCACCGCGCCGAGGCCCATGATACCGGCGACGAAAAACAGGGAGCCGTAATTGATGTCTTTGTTGACGCATTCCGTCGAAGTCAGCGCCGACCCGGGCCAGAGGCAATAGAGGGCCGCGGCCAAGCCGATCCATCCCGGCGAGATGTGATGAATGCCGTCGGTCAGCCATAGGGCGAGGCAGAGGGCGAGAACGGCCGTCAGACGGCCTTCTCCGGCGGTCATGGAAGTTGCGCGAGGCTCCGGCGCGGCCTCGTGGGCGGGATCGCGATCGGGGAACAGCCACAAGATGAGCATGACGAGGACCAGAGCCTTGACGACCCCCAGCACGGGAAAGTGCAACAGCAGATAGTCCCAGTAAGCGAGCTGTTGTCCGTGCAGGTTCTCGGCCATCCCGGCCAGGATCATGTTGGGCGCGTTGGACGGCAGGATGGCGAAGGCAGGCAGGCAGGTGCCGAAGGCGGCCGCCGTCAGCATGCCGATCCGGCCATTGGAGCGGGCGTCGTAGCCCATCCGATCGGCGAGCGCGACGACGATCGGAACCAGGAGGACGACACGTCCCATGGAAGACGGCATCACGAAAGCGAGCGCCAGGCCGAAAAGAACGATGCCGAGGATGACGCCGGCATAGCGCGTGCCGAGGCCCGCCGAAAGGAGCGTTGCCGCACGCTGGCCGAGTCCCGTATGGCGCATGGCGGCGCCCAGAACGATTCCGCTGAACAGGAGCCAGAAGGTCGACGAGACGAAGCCGGAGAACACGGTCTGGGCCGGCGCAATCTCTAGGATCACGGCTGCCAGAAAGAACACGAGCGCGGTCCAGTATTCTGGAACGACTGCCGTCGCCCACAGGCCGATGCAAAAGACCGCGAGCGCCGCGGCGGCGGCCATCTGAGCCGGTAGGGACCCGGCGGCTATCAGGCCCACCGTGCCCGCCGCCGCAGCGATGCCGGCAAACCGCCACGGGAGTTTGGGCAAAGCCGCCGCGCGTCTCGTGCCAGATGCCTGTGCGTCTTCTCGGTCAGCCGTGACCGGCGCGTGGGTTTGGCGCTGGAAGGGCGCTTGCTCTGTCATGAAGTCACCTCGCCTCCTGGGTTTGCACTGCCATGAAGCGACAATGGCCCTTCGGATAACCGCCGATCCAATCGTATGTTCGGAGGTGAGCCCTCGGTGATTCTGATGACGGCGCCCGGCTTAACGGCCGCGCTTGGCCGCACGCGTTCCTGGCGCTTTCCGTGGGCGGGCGAGGGCACCGAGACGGTCGTAGGCACTACGTGACAGATGCAAGGGGAAGCGCTGGTCAGCTCACGTCGATCTGGGTCTCGTTGATCAGATCGGTGACGCTCGTCTGAAGGCCCGTGCCCTCCCCGGCACCTTCGAGCGTGATCTGCGCGCCATTGTCGAAGCGGATCACCAGATCCGCAGGCCCGTCGTCGATCGTGGCGATGGCGGCGTCGAGATCACCCAGATCGACGCCGTCGCCGTCGACGTCCAGGACGTTCTCGAACTTCAGGACATCCATCGCCTCGTCGAAGTTGCGGAGGATGTCCGCCCCGTCGTTGGCGCCGAGGTTGAAGACGAAGGTATCGATGTCGACGTCGATGCCGGCATCCAGGATGTCATCACCCTGCCCGCCGATCAGGGTATCCGAGCCAAGGCCGGCCTCGATCAAGTCGTCGCCCCGGAACGCCGCGTCTGCGGGCGGTTGGGAGGGGCCGGCCTCGGCGTTGTCGATGATCTGGTTGATTTCCTGGAGCGACAGGGCTCTTCCAAAGATCGCAACCTCGTCGATCCGGCCGGCGAAGGCGTCCTCGCCGCTTTGCTGACCGCCGATCAACAAGTCGGGGTCGCCGTTGGTGAGGTTGAAGATCGATCTCTTGTCGAAGCCGATTCTCGCGCCGTTCAGATAGAAAGCGACCCCGTCTCCGTTCGTGTCCCAGGTGAAGGCCACGTGGTTCCAGGTGCCGAGCTTTACGGCACCGTCGCCGCCTTCGGTCACCGCGACCGACGCGAAATCGGGATCGCGGCCAGCCGGAATATTCAGCTCGAGGTTGGCCGTGTCGTTGCCGGCCTCTCGCAGGCGGATGAGAAACTCGCCGCGTTGGGCGAGAGGGCCATCGACCCTGGAAAGCAGCACATGCTTGCCGTCGATCGCCGAGGCGTTGAACCAGAACTGGATGGTCCCCGCGAGCAACGCGAAGTCGGGACTGTCGGCGATCCTGACTCGGCCATCGATGCCGTCGAAGCCTGCCGCCCTGTCGACATCGCCGGCCACGACACCGTTTTCATCGAGCTTTACGCCGCCGAGATAGGTTCCGTCGTTGCCGCCGACCTCGTCGCTGGCGACGGTTCCGCTTGGCTCGCCCAGGCGATAATAGGCCACGGGATCGAGCGCAATCAGATCCTCGGCAAAGTCCGGCGGCCCGGCCGCCGCTTCGCCGGTTACCGCATCGCCGATCAGGCTGTCGTCGCCGGCGCCCCCGAACAGGCTGTCATCGCCGGCACCGGCATCGATGAAGTCGTTGCCCGCTCCGGCGGTGATGGTATCGCCGCCGCCTTGGCCGAACACGGTGTCGTCGCCGTCGCCGGCATCGATCGTGTCGCCCGCGCCACGGCTGTCGCCGACGAGCTGAGGCCAACTGTCCGGGTTCTCGAGGAAGGCTCGTACGTCGGGCGCGTTCGAGTCGAAGCTGCCACCGACGTTGATCGTCCAACCTTGGCTGTCGATCAGCTCCGCGAAAACCGCCCAACCGGAGCCGGCAGGGAAAATGTCAGGATCGAGTCCCCGATCGGCGGCGAGCCGGTCGGTGTTCGGGACATCGCCGAAGATCAGGTCGTCGCCTGCGCCCCCCTGGATAAGATCGCCGCCGACGGTATCGAAAATCTCATTACCGGGCAGGCCCTCGATCTCGTCCGGCACCTTGAGGAACTGCGTCTCGCCGATCACGGTGCCGTTGCCGAAAGGATTATCTTCTTTCCGCGTGACGACCGGCGTGTTGTCGAGCTGGTCGATGATTGGCTTCTGCGGATCCAAGCCGCCGCCGGTGCCGATCCCGCGGATCTCGACGCCATCGTCACCCGAGAACACGCCCGTTCCGTTCATCATCTGCCGGACCAGCGGGTTTTCGAACACGGCATTCACGGCCTGCTGGTTCATCTGGTCGTTGGGGGTGCCGATCACATCCACTTGATCGTTATGGAGTCCGGAGAGAACCGTGTTGGGCCCGCCATCGGTCAGGAAGAACAGCAGGTTTCGGAAGCCTCCCGACTCAAGGACCTGGCCGCCGAGGAACTCGGCGGCTTGGATCATGGGCGCCTCGAAGTTCGTCGTGTCGTTGGCGGGAAAGCTGTCGACGAAACTGATGGCCACGTCGGAATTGGTCTCGGCGTCGGCGCCGCCGGAAAGGACGTCCGAGAAGTCACCAAACGGGAGGGAAATCGGCACGTCCCTGGAGAAGGGAATGACCTTCAAGTTGATCACTCCCGTGTGATCCTTGAACTCGTTCAGCAGGTGATTGACAGCGTCCTGCATGAACTGCAGGCGCGTCTGACCGTTGCCGGCGAAGCCACTGAACCTCGTGCCCATGCTGGCCGAGACGTCGAACAACAGGGCGATGTTGAAGTTCCCAGAGCCTTTGGCCGAACCTCCGGGATCGCCCACCAGCAGGTCGCCGCCGGTCTCGCCGAGGATGGCGCCTGGTCCGCCGTTGCCGAGGGAAAGGCCGGGCGGATCGACATCGTCGCGCCGGCTATCGAGGCTGTGCGGGTCGGTGACGTTGTCGGAAGTGTCGTCGGCGTTGCTGCCGATCACGAAAGCGTTCTGCGCGGAGCCGGTGGTGACCGTGAGGTTGTAAGTGTCTCTGTCCGTGTTGTCGGCTTCCGTCACCTCGACGTCGCCGGCACCGGCAGAGCCACCGCCGGCCGTCGTTGCGGCCTCGACGGTCGTCGTTTCGATCCGCACCGTGACGTCGTTGATGTTGCCGTTCTGCGGCACGACCGAGAAGCTCGCGACTAGATCGCTGACCTGCCCCTGGTTGAGGCCCGCCGTGTTGA
>JAKSDN010001327.1 GCA_022360075.1 Kiloniellales bacterium
CCAAGGTCAGGATGCCGCCAAGGTCGCCCTGCACGGTGGTGAGGCCGTTGCCTTCGTGGGTGACGTACTTCTTGACGGAAAACCGCCTTTCACGACACGCGGCCGTGCCTTCGTGGCGGGGTGTCCGCATGTTCGGCGGTCGACCTACGGTTCGGCCGTCCCTTCAAGACTGGGCTCTCCGGGACGGCCTTCACGGTATCAGGCGGACCGCGCTCTCAGCATGCGCGCTGCTTCGACCATGTTGACGAGGGCAGGGCGTACCTCGTCCCATTTGCGGGTCTTGAGGCCGCAATCCGGATTGACCCAGATCTGGTCCGGCGCCAGGCGCTCTTTGGCTTTGGCGAGCAGGGCCGCCATCTCATCGACCGGCGGGCAGCGTGGCGCGTGGATGCCGTAGACGCCCGGGCCGATCTCGTTCGGGTAGCGGTAGTCGGTGAAGGCGTCCAGCAGCTCCACTTTCGAGCGCGCCGTCTCGATGGAGATGACGTCGGCGTCCAGCGCGCCGATCGCTTCGATGATGTCGTTGAACTCCGAATAGCACATATGGGTATGGATCTGGGTTGTATCGTCCTCCCCGGACGAAGCGAGGCGGAAGCACGTGACCGCCCAGTCCAGATAGTGCGCCCCGTCGCCGCGCCGCAGGGGCAGGCCTTCGCGCAGCGCGGGCTCATCGATCTGGATGATGCCGATGCCGGCCTGCTTCAGGTCGGCCACCTCTTCGCGCAGCGCCAGGGCGATCTGGCGGCAGGTATCCTCGCGCGGCTGGTCGTCGCGCACGAAGGACCACTGGAGCATGGTCACGGGCCCGGTCAGCATGCCTTTCATCGGCTTGTCCGTCAGCGATTGGGCGTAGGCGGACCACTCGACGGTCATCGGCGCGGGCCGGGACACGTCGCCGAAGATGATCGGCGGGCGCACGTAGCGCGACCCGTAGCTCTGCACCCAGGCATGCTTGGTGAAGGCGTAGCCGGCGAGCTGCTCGCCGAAATACTGCACCATGTCGTTGCGTTCGAACTCGCCATGCACCAGCACGTCGATGCCGATATCTTCCTGCCAGCGCACCGCCTCTTCGGTTTGGTTGCGCAGAAAGTCCCGGTAGTCCGTATCGCCGAGCCTTCCCTTGGTATGGTCGGCACGCGCCTTGCGCACGTCCTCGGTCTGCGGCAAGGAGCCGATGGTGGTGGTGGGAAAGGCTGGCAGCGACCGGCGGTCCCGCTGCGCCTGCCGGCGCGCCGCGAAGTCCCCGTGCCGTCGGGCCATGCCGGGCGTCACCGCTTGCAACCGTGCCTGGACGGCGGCATCGTGGATCTTCTTCCTGGTTCTCGATGTGAATCGCCGCGGCGCCGGCGTCTTCGAAGGCGCGCACCATGTGCATGACGTTGAGCGCCTCGCCATAGCCCGTGTCGCCGTCGACTAGCACCGGCAAACCATATTCCGCTTGCCGGCCGCCTCACCACTTTCGGCTGACGACATCCTTCAGCGCGGCATTGTCCAGGTGGGCTTCGGCCAGGAGCTTCTTCAGCTAGGCGTTTTCCGCCTCGAGCTCCTTAAGCCGGCGTGCGTCGGAGGCCTCTATCCCGCCGTACTTCGCCTTCCAGCGATAAAAGCTCTGCTCCAAGATCCTGTGACGGCGCGTGATCTCCTTCACCGCCGCACCGGCCTCCTGATCGCGCAGGATCCCGATGATCTGCTCTTCCGCAAATCGACGCTTCATCAAAAAGTCCCCCTCCTAGGGAGTACTCTCTAACCGAATGACCCGGATTCGGGGGGGCATGTCGCTCCAACTGAACTCTGTCGGGGCGCCCTGATCGCAAACTCTCAATGCCCTCTTGTGAAACGTTATAACATAACGTA
>JAKSDN010000620.1 GCA_022360075.1 Kiloniellales bacterium
GTGGTCGGCGCCAAGGGCAGCCCGCTGCAGCTCGTGCTTTCGGCCGTCTATCACGCCGACATTCCGACCGGGAACATCCTGCTGAAGGATGCCAAGCCGCTCTTGGCCCATCCGCAGGTCCGCCAGGCCATCCCTTTGGCTCTCGGCGATTCCGTTCAGGGCGTGCGGATCGTCGGCACCGACCATCGCTATCCCGCCCACTACGGCGCCACGCTTGCCGACGGCAAACTCTGGGAGGCGCCCTTCGAGGCGGTGCTGGGTGCGACGGCCGCAAGTCGCTTGGCTCTCGCCGTCGGCGACAGCTTCGAGAGCGTCCACGGCCTCGTGCCTGGCGGCCCTGGTCACGAAGAGGTCTACCAGGTGGTCGGCATCCTGGCCCCGACCGGCACGGTCGTCGACCGTCTGGCGCTGACGTCCATCGAGTCCGTCTGGGCGGTCCACGAGGAGCACGACGGGGGCCACGAGGCAGGCGAAGAGCACGCGGAGCACGATCGCGGTGAAGAGCATGAAACGCACGAGCACGACGAGGAGCATGCGGAACACGAGCCCGACGAAGAGCACGAAGCACACGAACACGACGAGGAAGAGCACGCGGAACACGACGAGGGAGAGCGCGAGATAACCGCGCTGCTGCTGGCCTTCAAGTCGCCCGTCGCCGCCCTCACCCTGCCGCGCGCGATTAACCAGACGACGCCGATGATGGCCGCCTCGCCGGCCTTCGAGTCGGCCCGCCTCTTCGCCTTGATGGGCGTGGGTCTGGATGTGCTGCGCGGTTTCGGGGCTCTGCTGATCGTCAGCGCCGGGCTGGGCGTGCTGGTCGCCATGGGCAATGCCCTGGAGCGCCGCCAAAGCGACCTGGCCATCCTACGCTGCCTGGGCGCGCCGCGGCGCTGGATTCTGGGACAGCTCCTGCTGGAGGGCCTGCTGCTGACCGGCGCGGGCCTAGTCTTGGGTTTGATCCTCGGCCACGGCGCTGTCGAGCTGCTCGGCCGGTCGCTGCCGCAGGCCCGCGACCTCGGCCTGACGGGCGCGCTCTTCCTCTGGTCGGAGCTCTGGCTCGCACTCGGCGCCTTGGCGCTCGGCGCGCTCGCCACACTGCCGGCGGCCTGGCGCGCCTATCGCAGCGATGTGGCCAGAGCGCTGGCGCTGGGCTAGGCTTGGCCGTGATGAGACTCCGTTTGCTTCACTTGGCCCCGCTCGCGCTGCTGGCGTTCCTGCTCGCCGGGCCGGCCACGGCGCAGGAGAGCCTGCCCGAGGGCCACAATCGCCACAACGTGCCGGTCGATGCCGACGGCGCCTTGACCTGGGAGGCGCTCTCCGACCTCGAAGTGCGGGTCGAGACTCCGGCGCCGTTGCAGACCATCTTCCATATCGATTTCCCGGAGAGCCTGCGCGCCCTCGATGGCGAGCGCGTGCGCCTGAAGGGCTTCATGTATCCGCTCGAGGCCGGCGAGACGCACAGCAAGTTCCTGCTCTCGGCCCTGCCGCCAGCCTGCCCCTTCTGCCTCCCCGGAAGCGCCCGCACGCTGGTCGACGTGCTCTGCGAGGACCCGGTCACCTATACGGTCGAGCCGGTCATGCTGGAGGGCAAGCTCGCCCTCCTAAAGGACGACGACAGCGGCCTCTACTACCGCCTCACCGAGGCCGGCCCGGTGGAGTGAGCCGGCCGGGCCTTCGAATTTCCGGCATTTCCAGAGCCGTCATTGCGAGCCGGCGTCAGCCGGCGCGGCAATCCAGAACCGCTTTAGAAGCGGCGACAGATTGGATTGCTTCGCGCCGCTCGCAATGACAGAGCGGGTTGGCACCGAGAGGATCATCGCTTCGGGCGGCGGCGCTTCCCGGCTATCCCGTCCCCTCGATGGGGCGGTCGGCCGTCCAGTCGTAGGTGCCGCTGTCGCGCTCGCGTACCGCTTTCTTCCAGCCGACCTCCTCCGCGCGCTTCTTGAAGTTCACGCCTTCGGGAGAGTGCCGGGTGATGCCGTCGAAGATCGTCGCGAGCATCTGGGTATGGCGCAGGCCCATGGCCTCGATGGCCTGGTTGATCATAAGCTTGTGCATCATGAGCTGGTTCACTGGCACGCTGCAGATGCGCTCGGCTAGCGCCTCCACCTCTTCGTCGAGCCGCTCGTCGGGCACGGCCTTGTGCACGAGGCCGATGCGCGCGGCCTCCCGGCCGTCGATCCGGTCGCCGGTGAAGAGCATGCGCTTGGCACCCTCGGCGCCGAGCCGGTAGACCCACATCGCCGTCGTCGGGCAGCCCCAGACGCGCGCGGGCATGTAGCCGATCTGCGCCGTCTCGCCCATGACAACGAGGTCCGAGCAGAGCGCGATGTCCGAGCCGCCGGCGACGGCATAGCCCTGGACCTTGCAGATCACCGGGCGGTGCGAGCGCCAGAGCGACATGAAGTGCTCGGTGTTGCGCATCATGAA
>JAKSDN010000512.1 GCA_022360075.1 Kiloniellales bacterium
CCAGGATGGCGGCGCGGGGCACATTCAGTCCCTGGTGCTCGGCGGGGTTCTCGTGGTGATCGGCCTGACCACCTTGCTGATCGGCCTGCTCGCCGACCTGATCAACTTCAACCGCCAGCTCTTGGAGACGACGCTGGAGAAAGTCCGGCGGCTGGAACTCATGCTCGGTCCCCTGCCGCAGAGCACGGCGGGCGACCGGGGCGTGGCGGCGCAGCTTCGCGATATCGAAAGCCGCCTCGCGGACTGGCCCGCCGAAACGCGCGGGCCGCCGCCGCCCTCAGAGGCGTCGCCGGACGCCGCGCCCGAGCGTCCGACCCGCCGGGCCGCCCGAAGCCGCGGCTGATGACGGCAGCGGACAGCGACTCGCCCTCGAGGCTGAAGCGGCGGCTCGGTTTCGCGCTCAGGCTGGGGCTGACCTTGGCCGCGCTTTGGGGCTGTCTGGCGCTCGTCGAGCCGGACCGGCTGCTCCTCGCCCTCGAAGGGCTGAGCCTTTCGGTCTTCGTCGCCGCCGCGATGATCAACGTGCTCGGCACGATCCTGATCCCGGCCGTGATCACCAAGCTGGCGCTGAAGATCGATCGCATTGCGCTCACGCTGCGCGAGCTGGTGGCGATCAACCTGGCCATCCGCTTCTACGTGCTGGTCCTGCCGCGCGCCGCGGCGGCGGCGCTGCGCTGGTGGCGCTACAGCCGGGCCGGCCGGGGCGACGACGCCTTGGCGCTGATGATCTTCGAGCGCGTCGCGCAGCTCCTGGTGCTGGCTCTCGTGGCGACGCTGTTCATCGCCGTCGACCGCGCCAAGCTGGGCGAGGCCGGCCTCGCCCTGGGCACTGCCTCCGCCCTGGCCTGCCTGCTCGCCGCCGGCCTCTTCGCCGCCTTCCTCTCGCCGGCCGTCTTCGGCCTTGCCGCACGATCGCTCGCGCCCTTCGAGCGGCTCCTGCCGTCGCTCATCGCGCCCAAGATCAACAAACTGGGACTTGCCATCGCCCGCTTCCAGGCGATCGAACGGCGCACGGCCCTGCTCGTCGTCGGCCTCTCGCTGTTCGCTTTCGCAGCCTTCGTCTTGAGCCCCTATCTGCTGGCGCTCGACCTCGATCTCGGCGTGTCGATCTACGCGATGGCCTGGATCCGCTCGCTGGTCTTCATGCTGACGCTCGTGCCTCTCACGATCGCCGGGATCGGCGTGCGCGAGGCGGCTTTCGTCGGCTTCCTGCAGCTCTACGGCGTGCCGGCCGCCGAGGCGCTCGCCTTCTCGCTCGTGCTCCTTGCCGTTCAGCTCGCCATCGGCGGGCTCGGCGCCGGCCTGGAGCTGTGGCGGCACTGGATCAAGGGAAGTCCGTTCCCGCGCCACGGCCAGGAGATGGAGTCGGCGTGAGAGGAAGAGGCTCCGTCATTCGCCTCGATCGCCAACAGAAGGCGCGGATGATCGAGGCCGTGCTGGCCGACGCCCTGGGTGCACCGGTTCGCAATCGTCGAATCCTCGACATTGGCTGCGGTAACGGCGGGATCAGCCGCCACTTCGCCCGCGAGAACGACCACTACGGAGTCGATGTCTCCGACCGCAGACACGAGGACGCCAGGGATTTCGCTTTCCGCTTGGTGGATTGCGAACGCTTACCCTTCGCAGACAATTCCTTCGACATCGTGATCTCGCACCACGTCATCGAGCACGTCTTCGACCAGAAATTACACCTCAGCGAGATTCGACGCGTGCTAAAGCCAAGCGGTTTGGCCTATTTGGCGACGCCGAACAAGAGCTCGCCGATCATGGAGGGGCATGTCGGCAACGATCTTGTCCTGCGCTACCACGCGATGGCCCCTCTCTTCGAACGTCAGGGCTTCGAAGCGAGGGAATACGCGACCGAGGTGCTCAGAGAGCCCGACCGATACGATGGCGAGATACGCTGGGGTCGCTTCCTGCCACGCTTCCTCCTTCAGCTCCTTCGCCCCCTCTTTCCCAGCCACGTCTTCGTTCTGACCCTGCAAGCGCAGCAAGAGCACACGCCGTCACAGACCCAAGAAGCCGGCCTATTGTCTCACGCGAACTAAAGCGTTTTACGTTAGCACGGAATCGGCCCCAGCTCACGCCCCCAACCGGCCAGCCTTAGGATACTGGCGTTGGGTAGCCGGGTGGGGGCGTAGGCCGATTCCGTATGATAAGAAAGCGTTCTAGGCTGCCGCCGAATCCGATCGAGTATTCGCCTCGCGCGGCGGCTTCGGTCGCTTTCCCGTGGCGGTGGCGAAGCTTGCGTAAGTCACCAGCAATGCCAAGGCATGGCTTGTCAGCGCGTCAGAGGATACGAACCGGCGGTGAAATCGATCCGCCAGACTATTCCTCAGGAGATGTTCGAGATACTCGCTGTTTGCATCGAATGGCAGCCCGTCCAAACTGGACCGGAAATTGTTTTTGAGCTCGCTCGCGTACCAGCGGTCGACCGGCGCATCGACTGCGGAAACCTTCTTTTGATAGATGACCTCCGAAGGCAGCAGCCGCTTTTGCTCACACATCTTGAACAGAAGGTACTTGCCGTTGTAGCAGTCGTTGGTCCCTTGTGGCCGCAGCAGGGAATCCGGAATCGACAAGGCGAAGCGCTTCATACCTGAGTGCAGGTAAGGGGAGTTGATGACGATTCCCGTGCTGTCAGAACTGCCGGACATCTTGGAGCGATTGGGCGACAGTGCGTTCTTGCCGTGATAGGCGAGGCGATCCATCGAGAGATGGGCGAGCGGCTCGGCTATCTCGTGGAGTATCTTTTCATTATCGATGACCGTCGCTTCGGCATTGCTGCGTTTCAGGCGCGACAGGGAATTCTCGTCGAGCACGCGGAACGTAGAGTAGCCTCGCGCCGGCATTTCGCGTCCAAGGGAGCGCAAAGAATGCAACAACAGTGTGTAGGGCCGGCCCATGGCATATTCGACCATGTCGAAATTCAAGGCGCGGGTCGCCCAATGCACAAGCGACGGGCTCAAACGACCTGCGCGGTCGAGGAAGCTCGCAAAGACGTGTGTCCGAGGATAGCCGAGAAAAGTGCCGTCGCAGCCGTCGCCAGAGTAGACGTACTTGAATCCGGCCTCTTTCATGACCCGGCACAGGTATTCCGTCTGAACCACGTAGTTCAGCCAATTGGTCGGGAAATTGAACTTCCAGGAATAGCTCTCGACGCCACGGGCGATCACATCCGGCCGGATGGGAACCCAATGATGTCGGGTCCCCAAGAAGCGCGACAGTGTGTCGGTGTGCGGTTGATTGAAGGTCTCGTCATCGTAGTAGAACGAGAAGGTCTCGACCTGCTTGCCCAGTCGATGCAGGACCGCGGCCGTCAGTGCCGAGTCGGCGCCGCCTAACAGGACGGCCGCCCTCTCGTCGCTGGCCAACTGCTGTTCCGTGCCCAACATGAAAGCCGTGTGGAGCGCATCGATCGCCTCGCTTTCGGTCTTGGACTCAAGCTCGAGCTCTTTCGATCGTTCGGCCCAAGGATCGGGATGCGCAACGCTGCTGAGCGAAAGCTCGCCGCGTTGAAAACAAGCCAAAGATCCGGGCGTTAGGTAGGTGAACCCCGCATACGGCGTTTGCGCCCAGGGATAGAAGCCGTAGCAGAGGAAGAAGTCTTCTAGGCCACGGTTCATGCGCGTGTTCGGGAGGGCAGCTGCAAGCGCTGAAAGATTGCTCGAAAAGTAGAGGGTCTGGCTTTCGACTCTGTAGAAGAGAGTTCGCAGGCCGGTCGGATCGGACGCCAGCAGCAAGCGTTGCTTGTCGAAATCCGCAACGACGACCGCGTACTGGCCGAAGACCCCGGCAATGAACGCCTCTCCATGCTCTACGTAGCGGTCGAGAAGATATTGCGCCGCTAGATCCGGCGAGTCCATCGGTGACCCGCGGTTCCATCCCGGGCAAGGCAGGTTGAGACAGCCCAACAGCACGACGCCGATGCGCTTTTGATGGTCCTCCGCGCAACCAAGTGCGACGCCATCGGCGTCGGCAGCGGACTCGACCCAGATCGTTTCATCCGACGGCGGGTTCATCCGCCCGCCCACCTGATGGACGGGAGTCTCGTACCGTTGAGCCACTATGCGCCGGAACGCATCTCGCAAATTCCCGGTACACCCTGCACTGCCAAAGACAATATTCATAAGTGAAGCTCTGGGTTAGAGGCAGTCCGTTTGGCTAAGAACCTGCAC
>JAKSDN010000040.1 GCA_022360075.1 Kiloniellales bacterium
AGGCGGTAGTGCTGGCCGAGCTCGCCGGTCGCAATCTCGCGCGGCAGCACCTTGATCGCGGCTTCCTCGAGCACGCAGGACCTTTCGCACTTGCCGCAGCCCGTGCAGTGCTCGCTGTGCACGATCGGGATGAAGCGGGCGTGCGCGCCGGTGCGCTCGTTGTGCTGGCGCTCCAGCGTGATCGCCTGGTCGATCAGCGGGCAGACGCGGTGGCAGACGTCGCAGCGCAGGCCGAGGTAGTTGAGGCAGGTTTCGTGCCCGACAAGGACGGCCAGGCCCATGCGCGCCTCGTCGATGTCGGTCAGGGCCGGATCCAAGGCGCCGGTCGGGCAGGCGGCGACACAGGGAATGTCTTCGCACATCTCGCAGGGCACTTGGCGGGCCACGAAATAGGGCGTACCGGTCGCGACCGGATCGCCGAGGCTGGCCAGCCGCAGCGTGTCGTAAGGGCAGTCGCGCACGCAAAGGCCGCAGCGCACGCAGGCGCCGAGGAAGTCCCCGCCCGTCAGCGCGCCGGGCGGGCGCAGCGCGGTCGCCGGCAAGCTCTCGTTCTGCGCCGCATAGAGCCCGAGCAGGAGACCGGCACCCCCGACACCGCAGGCGGTGCGCGCCAGCGAGGCCAGGAAACGGCGCCGCGCCATCCCGTCTCGGGCTTCAGGGTTGGGGGCCTCGGTCATCCTGCGAGTCCGCTTTGCGCCTCAGCTAGGCCCGGACGACGCGGCAGGCGCACTTCTTGAAGTCGGTCTCCTTGGAGATCGGACAGGTGGCGTCCAGCGTCAGCTTGTTGACGAGTTGGCCGGCGTCGAACCAGGGGATGAAGACCAGGCCCTCGGGCGGCCGGTTGCGGCCGCGGGTCTCGACCCGGGTCGCCAGCTCGCCCCGACGGGTTTGCAGCAGCACCTCCTGGCCGCGCCGCAGCCCGCGCCGCTTGGCATCCTCGGGGTGCATGTAGACCACGGCATGGGGGTAGCTGCGGTAGAGCTCCGGCACGCGCCGGGTCATGGAGCCCGAGTGCCAGTGCTCAAGGACGCGGCCGGTCGAGAGCCAGAGATCGTACTCCTCGTCCGGCGCCTCGGCTGCCGGCTCGTAGGGCGCGAAGATGACGTTGGCCTTGCCGTCGGGCTTGCCGTAGAAACGCACGCCCTCGCCTGCCTTGACGTAGGGGTCGTAGCCCTCGCGGAAGCGCCAGAGCGTCTCCTTGTTGTCGATCACCGGCCAGCGCAGGCCGCGGGTCTGGTGATAGAGCTCGAAGGGCGCGAGGTCGTGGGCCTTGCCAAGGCCGAACTTGCGATACTCCTCGTAGAGGCCCTTCTGCAGATAGAAGCCGAGCTCCTCGGACTCGTCGTTGTGGAAGCCCTGCTGCAGCTCCTCCACGCCGAACTTGTCGACCTCGCCGTTGGCGAAGAGCACGTCGTAGAGCGTCTTGCCGCGGTATTCG
>JAKSDN010001160.1 GCA_022360075.1 Kiloniellales bacterium
GCGCGCTCGAGATCGGCGCGGCTGTGCGCGGCCGACATCTGGGTGCGGATGCGCGCCTGGCCGCGCGGCACCACCGGGAAGGAAAAGCCGATCACGTAGATGCCTTTCTCCAGCAGCCTTGCGGCCATGTCCTGGGCCAGCTTGGCATCGCCCAGCATGACCGGGACGATCGGATGCTCGCCCGGCACCAGCGTGAAGCCGAGCCCTTCGAGCGCGCTCCTGAAGAAGGCCGCGTTGTCGCGCAGGCGCCTGCGCAGCGCGTCGCTCTCCTCCAAGAGATCGAGCACCTTCAGCGAGGTTGCGGCGATCACCGGTGCCAGGGTGTTGGAAAAGAGATAGGGGCGTGAGCGCTGGCGCAGCCAGTCGACCACCTCACGCTTGGCCGCGGTGTAGCCGCCGGAGGCGCCGCCGAGCGCCTTGCCGAGGGTGCCGGTCACCATGTCGACCCGGCCCTCGACGCCGCAATGCTCGGGCGTGCCGCGGCCGTTCTCGCCGACGAAGCCGACGGCGTGGCTGTCGTCGACCATGACCATGGCGCCGTAGCGCTCGGCCAAATCGCAGATGCCCGGCAGGTTGGCGATGATCCCGTCCATGGAGAAGACGCCGTCGGTGGCGATCAGGCGGAAGCGGCAGTCCTGCGCCTCCTTCAGGCGCGCCTCCAGGTCGGCCATGTCGTTGTTGGCGTAGCGCAGGCGCTTGGCCTTGCAGAGACGGATACCGTCGATCACCGAGGCGTGGTTGAGGGCATCGGAGATGACCGCGTCCTCGGCGCCCAGCAAGGTCTCGAACAGGCCGGTGTTGGCATCGAAGCAGGAGGAATAGAGGATCGCGTCCTCGAAACCCAGGAAGCGCGCGAGGCGGCCCTCCAGTTGCTTGTGCTCCTCCTGCGTGCCGCAGATGAAGCGCACCGAGGCCATGCCATAGCCGTAGCGCTCCAGCGCGGCCTTGGCCGTCTCGACCAAGGCGGGCTCGTCCGCCAGACCGAGATAATTGTTGGCGCAAAAATTCAGCACCTCCTGGCCGTCGGCGACCGAGATATGGGCGCTCTGGGGCGAGGTGATGACCCGCTCGGACTTGTAGAGCCCGCCCTCCTCCAGAGTCGCGAGTTCGCTGCGCAGATGCTCGACCAAGCTTGCTGTCATGGCTCCGGCTCTCGACCTTGCTCCATCGGATCGCTCCGCATCCTCGGCTGCTTCGATGCAGCCTGAGTGTCCGAAGTTTCGCCAGGGATGCAATGGCAATCCTGACCGCAGGGGCGGTCGGCTGCCCATCGTGCGTGTTTCGAGACACCCGGTCACCCGGGCGCTTCAGCCGGCCATGACCACACCGCCGCGCCGGGCAGCAGCGGTAACCGCGACAAGCCTAGTTCTGATTGCGCCGAATTCGCTTTTCGACCTGCCGCCTCTCCCAGTCCGCGCCGAACAGCGAGAAGACCTCGAAAACGGAAAGGCCGTGCGCGGCGACCCCTAGGCCCCATCCGAGCGCGGGCCAGATGTACCAGGGATAGCTGGTGCCGGAGAAGAAGCTGGCCACGAACATGGCCGCGATCGAGATCAGGTAGACGATAAGATGGCTGTAGAAGCCTTTAATGTCTCTTACATATTCCAAGGCTTCGCGCTCTTGGTCCGATACCTCGCTTTGCTTGTACATGCTCGTCTCCGTCGACAGCGTGGCGATGTCCACCTCGAATGCCGCTGCCAATGCGCCGAGTGTCTCCAGGCTTGCGTTGCCGCCTCGCTCGATCCGCTGGACCGTACGCACGCTGAGACCGCTGATCTCCGCGAGCGTCTCCTGGGACCAACCCTTTTCAAGCCTTAGTTTGCGAACGAGCATCTGTTCCGCTTCTCGGGTGCATGGGCTCCGGTTCGACGAGCATGCAGGTCGATCCGCCGGAGGACCATGTCAGCGACGCGACAGCAAGCCGTCAAGGGGGCGACAAAGCAAGGGAGCACAAGTCCGTGCGAGAGGATAGCGACCGTCTGCGTTAGAGACGGGAACAGGCTTGGAGCACTGGATGAAGAGCCTGCGTGCTTCGAGACGCGCTCTATCGAACGCTCCTCAGCATGAGGAACAATCTTCATGCCATCAAAGATCCATCCTCATGCTGAGGAGCCCCGAAGGGGCGTCTCGAAGCACGCACGTCAGCGCTGCCGCGCCTCAGGCTGGCTCGTCGGGCGGCTGGCGACGGGCGACTTGCGGGAAGCGCACGACGACCGGGCGGCGCAGGCCGCGGCGCTGGCGCACGGGCGTGGCGGCATAGAGCTGCTTGCCGGCCTCGATCATGACCACGCCCGAGAAATGCGGGAACCAGCTCCGGCCGAGGCGCTCCAGCGCGGCGGCCGAGCGCAGCAGCGTGCGCGATCGGGTCGGCGGCACGAAAAGCGCGTGCTCGCTGCGCGCCGGCATGAACATGTGCTCGCGCAGCAGGCGCGAAAGCTGGGCCGAGCTGTAGGGGTGGCCCCAGCCGAGCGGCGTGCGGTCGACCCGCGCCCAGATGCCGCGGCGGTTGGGCACGACGACGAGCAGCCGGCCCTCGCCGGTCAGCACGCGCCAGATCTCGCGCAGCATGTCGCGCAGGAACTCGCTGCTCTCCAGGCCGTGCACCAAGATGACCCGGTCTATCGAGGCATCCGGCAGGGGCAGCTCGGTCTCGTCGGCGAGCGCGACCACGCCCGGTCCCTCGGGCGGCCAGTGCAACACGCCCTGAGCGGCGGGCATGACCGCGATGACCCGCTCGGCCTCGTCGCGGAACTGGCGCAGGTAAGGCGTCGCGTAGCCGAGGCCGAGGACCCGCTCGCCGCGCACCCTCGGCCAAAGACCGCGCACCTGGCGGCGGATCATGTGCCGCGCCACCTGCCCCACGCGGGTCTCGTAGAAGTCCCTGAGATCGACGACATCAGGCCACATGGCGCGGCACGCTAGCACAGAAGGGCCAAGCCTCAAACAGAGCGTGAAA
>JAKSDN010000752.1 GCA_022360075.1 Kiloniellales bacterium
AATCTTGTCGCCGGTCATCGCATCGAGCAGCAGCGGGTACAGCGTGCCGATGAAGACAGTGGCGCAGGCCGTGGTCAGCAGCAAATTGTTCAAGACCAGGCTGCCCTCTCGGCTGATCGGGCGGAACAGCCCGCCCCCGGTCAGGCCCGGCGCCCGCCAGGCATAGAGCGCCAGCGAGCCGCCGATGGCGATCGCCAGCAGCAGCAGGATGAAGAGGCCGCGCTCCGGGTCGGTGGCGAAGGCGTGCACCGAGGTCAGCAGACCGGAGCGCACGATGAAGGTGCCGATCAGCGACAGCGAAAAGGTCAGGATCGCCAGCAGGATGGTCCAGACCTTCAGGGCCTCGCGTTTCTCCACCACGATGGCGGAATGCAGCAGCGCGGTGCCCATCAGCCAGGGCATGAAGGAGACGTTCTCGACCGGATCCCAGAACCACCAGCCGCCCCAGCCGAGCTCGTAGTAGGCCCACCAGCTGCCGAGCGCGATGCCGGCGGTCAGCGACACCCAGGCGACCAGGGTCCAGGGCCGGACCCAGCGCGCCCAGGCGGCATCGACGCGGCCCTCGAGCAAGGCCGCGATGGCGAAGGAGAAGGCCATCGAGAAGCCGACGTAGCCGATGTAGAGCATCGGTGGATGGAAGGCGAGGCCGGGATCCTGGAGCAGCGGATTGAGGTCGCGCCCGTCGATCGGCGGCGGAAACAGCCGCTCGAAGGGGTTCGAGGTGAAGACCGTGAAGGCCAGGAAGCCGACCGCGATCCAGGCCTGCACGCCGAGCACACGGGCGCGCAGGGTCGGCGGCAGGTTCTGGCCGAACAGCGCGACCGCGGCGCCGAACAAGGCCAGGATCAGCACCCAGAGCAGCATCGAGCCCTCGTGGTTGCCCCAAACGCCGGTGACCTTGTAAAGCATCGGCTTGGCGGAATGGGAGTTCTGGGCGACGTTGAGCACCGTGAAGTCGGAGCTGACGTAGGCCTGCGTGAGCGCCAGGAAGGCGGTTGCGATCAGCGCGAATTGCAGCAGCGCGGCCGGCCGGCCGAGCGCCATCCAGCTCGCCTGACCGCGCGACGCCCCGGCCAGCGGGACGATGCCCTGCACCACGGCGACGACCAGGGCGAGCAGTAGGGCGAAGTGTCCGATCTCGGGGATCATCGCGGTTTCGCAGCCTCTCTAATGGTCGACCGTCTCTTCTTCGGCATGCCGCCATTTCCCGGACTTCTTGAGCGCCTCGGCAACCTCTTTCGGCATGTAGTTCTCGTCGTGCTTGGCCAGCACCTCGCGCGCCGTGAAAGTGCCGTCCGGGCCCAGGGTACCCTCGGTGACGACGCCTTGGCCTTCGCGGAACAGGTCGGGCAGGATGCCCTGATAGGTCACGGGCACGCTGTGCGCGAGGTCGGTGATGCGGAAGTGCACTGTGACGCCATCGGACTGCTTTTCGACCGATTCCTCCTCGACCAACCCGCCCAGCCGCAGGGCGCGGCCGGGCGGCAGCTCGGCGGCCTGCAGGTCGGTCGGCGAGTAGAAGAAGACCAGGTTCTCCTCGAAGGCGGTCAGCACCAGGGCGGCGGCACTGCCCAGCGCGAGCAGTCCGACGCCGACGAACAGCAGGCGGCGATGCTTGCGCTTCATCCCGCCTCGTCCGTCTTGCCGGCCGGGCCCGAGCGGGCGCGGCGTCGCTGCGGCCTCTGCGCCTCGAGTGTGCGCAGGCGGCGCTCGCGGGCACGCAGGTCGCGCAGGCTGGTGTAGAGGAAACCGAACATCACGCCAGCCGTAAGGACAAAACTTGGCCAGACGAAGGCGGCGTAGCCGCCCATGTCGAAGAAGCTGCCGATGTGACCCATCGCTGGCGCCCCCTTATCCTTGCCGTGCCAGAGCGCCGGCCGGCGCCTCGTGCCGGCTTTCCTGGAGCAGGGCCATCTGTAGGTTTTGGATGCGCGCGGCCAGCAGCTCGCTGCGCATGCGCAGCAGCAGCAGGGTCACGTAGTAGAGCTTGAAGCCGAGCGCCATGGCCAGGAGCGGCCAGAGCATGTCCGGATGGATCGTTGGGCCGTCCAAGCGGATCACGCTCGCCGGCTGGTGCAGTGTGTTCCACCAATCCACCGAGAACTTGATGATCGGCACGTTGACGAAGCCGACCAGTGCCAGGATCGCCGCCGCCCGCCGACCCCGGCTCGGGTCGTCGAAAGCGTTCATCAGAGCGATGTGACCGAGGTACAGGAAGAACAGCACCAGGACCGAGGTCAGGCGTGCGTCCCAGACCCACCAGGTGCCCCACATGGGCTTGCCCCAGAGCGAGCCGGTCGCCAGCGCCAGAAAGGTGAAGCCGGCGCCCAAGGGCGCGGAGGCCTTGGCGACCACGTCGGCCAGCGGATGGCGCCAGATCAGGGCGACGGCACTGGCGATGGCGATGGTCGTATAGACGAACATGGCCATCCAGGCCGACGGCACGTGGACGTACATGATCCGCACGCTCTCGCCCTGCTGGTAATCCGGCGGCGCGACGAAGAGTCCCAGATAAAGGCCCGCGGCCAGCGATAGCAGGGTCGCGCCGGCGCACCAGGGCAGGAGGACCTTGGCGAGGCGCAGAAATCGGCCGGGGTTGGCGAAGCGGTGCATGCGGGCCCTAGGCTGTTCTCGGCCTTGCTAAAGAGACGAGCGCGATGGTCCTTCGGTTCGCGTGGTCCGACCGGCCGGCGGCCGGAGCCTTGGCGTTCCATGGAAAAGATATGTGCCGCAAGCGCCTCATGCCAGGCATCATTCCAATGCTTGACGCAGCGCCGCGGCCGCCGCCAGGGGCGCGAAGGGCAGGGCGAAGACCAGCAGTGCGGCCAGCAGTAGCAGGTGCGGCCGCGCGGCGGTGGCGGTCAGCTCGGCGTCGATCGCAGCGACCCCGAAAATCAGCACCGGGACATAAAGCGGCAGCACGAGCAGTGGGATCAGGACCCCGCCGCGCCGCGCGCCCAAGGTCAAGGCCGCGCCGATGGCGCCGACCAGGCTGAGGGTCGGGGTCCCCAGCGCCATGGCGCCGAGCAGCACGGGAAAGGCACCGGCCTCCATGTTGTAGAGCAGGGCGATGATCGGCGCCGCCGCGATCAGCGGCAGGCCCGTCGTCAGCCAGTGCGCCAGTACCTTGGCCAGCACCACCAGCATCAAGGGCGTGGGCGATAAGGCGAGCAGCTCCAAGGCGCCGTCCTCGTAATCGGCCAGAAACAGACGCTCCATGGACAACAAAACCGCCAGCAGCGCCGTGACCCAGATCACCCCAGGGGCGATTCGCGCCAGAATGTTGGGCTCCGGGCCGATGCCGAAGGGAAAGAGCGCGGCCGTGAGGACGAAGAAAAGCACCACGATCCCGGCGTCCGAGCGCTGCCGCAGGGCCAGGCGCAGATCGCGCGAGACGATGTGCCAGAAGCCGCTCACCGAACTCTCATCCCGCGGCCCAGGCCGCGTCGTCGAGACTGTCGGCGGCCGGCGCGACGGCGAAGTGGTCGATGGAAAGCTCGATCGTGTCTGCCAGGCTCAGCGGCAGATGCGTTGCGATTACGACCCGGCCGCCGCGATCCTGGTGCTCGCCGATCGCTTCCGTCAGGCGGGCGACCGAGTCCCGGTCCAAGCCCACCGTCGGCTCGTCGAGCAGCCAGAGCGCGGCCGGTGCGATCAGGAGGCGGGCGAGCGCCAGGCGGCGGCGCTGGCCGGCCGAGAGCAGGCGGGCCGGCAACGGTGCCAGCTCGCTCAGGCCAAGGCGCTCCAAGGCGTCCTCGACCCGCGCCTTGCCGCCATCGCGCAAGCCAGCCCAGAAGGCGAGGTTCTCGGCGACGCTCAGCACCGGCTTGACCGCGTCCAGGTGGCCGACGAACTGCAGCCGGCCATGGTGCGCCTCGAGGTCGGCGGCGACCGGCGTACCCTCCCAGAGGAGCTCGCCACCGGCCGGCTTCGCGAGGCCGGCCATCAGGCGCAGCAGGCTCGACTTGCCGCTGCCGTTCGCCCCCAGCAACAGCAGCGCGCCGCCGGCCGGCAAGGCGAAGTCGAGGCCGGCGAAGACCA
>JAKSDN010001366.1 GCA_022360075.1 Kiloniellales bacterium
GACGATCTCGGCGAAGATCCGAATGTCGTAGTGCGAGAGGTCGGGCGGCGGGCCCTTGCGCCCGAGAAAGGCTGGCAGGTCGCTGAGCTCCTCGGGGCCGCGCTCGAAAGGCAGGCCGAAATGGGCGCTCAAGTCTTCGAGCGCACCGCGGTAGCGGCCGGGCAAAATCGCGCGGTCGGCCTCTAGTGGCGTTGCAAGGCGGCGGCGGATCAGGTCGCCGGTCATCAGCGCCGCCACCTTGACCCCGACGTCGCGCACCTCGTAGGTGAAGTCGGCCGGGGCCATGGCGGCGAGCAGCTTTTCGAGCCGCTGCTTGGCCAGGCGCCCGGTCAGGAAGAGGAGGCGCTCAGGCATGCCATGCGGGCCGCGAGCGTGCGCTCGAGATCGGCGAGGGATTCGACCACGTCGGTCGCCTCGAAGTCCTTGAGCTTCTCGACGTTTTCCAGGTCGATGCGCCGGGGATAGACCTTGACCATGCCGTCCGGCGCCATGGTGTCGAGCTCGGGCGCGGTGTCGCAGGCGAAGACGATCGCCGGTACGCGGCACTTGCCGGCTTGGGCGAAGACGTTGGTGGCCAGGTTGTCGGAGATGCCATAGACGCACTTGGCAATGGTGTTGGAGGTCGCGGGCGCTACCACCAGCGTATGGTAGAAGCCGTGATAGAACAGCCCGACCGGCGCGGCGCTGGCCGTGGTGTCCTTGAACACCCGCACCGACTTGGGCAGCTTGTCGAAGTCCTCCTTGTACATGCGGATCACCTCGGCGCCGGCCTTGCTCACGAAGAGGTCGAGCTCCGGATAGCGGCCCATCAGCGCCAGGCTCTCCGTGAAGAAGTGGCCGGATCCGGTCAGCGCCCAGGCCAGGCGCGGCTTTTTGACTTTGCGCGGCATCGTTAGCGTCTGCCCAAGACGTTTGCCGGCGAAGACTAGCGCCTTTTCGGTCTTTCGGGGACTCGCGCGACCGTCGTCACAAGGCGCGGGGCTGGATTCGCAGCATCTGATAGCCCTCGCCGCGCATCTCGCCCAGCACCAGGGTCAGGTCGTCCTCCGCCACGCCCAGATCGAACAGCAGCTTCGAGCCCAATTGCAGGCTGGCCTCGGCGGCCTCGGGCACGGCCTGGCTGACGCCGCAGGCGAGCAGGTCGTTGCGCGTCTCGATGTCGCGGGTCCGGGCGTAGATCGAGAGGTCGGGATGGAACTCGCGCAAGGCTTCGGTCAGCCGCTTGGTCGCGTTCATGTCATTGACCGTGATCGCCACCGCCGCCGCGCGGCCGAGCCCGGCGGCGCGCAGAACCCGATCGTCGGTGAGGTCGCCGTAGTAGACCTCGCGGCCCTCGCTCTTGCCCAAGGCGACCCGCTTCGGATCGCTGTCGAGCGCGACATAGGGGATCTGCGCGCGGTCCAGCATTATGCTGACCACACGGCCCACGCGGCCGTAGCCGGCGACCACGACGTGGCGGTCGAGGCTTTCCTGCGCGGCGAATTCTCCGGCTTCGACCTTTGCCGGGGGATCGGCGCGGAGAGCCAGCCAGTCTCCGAGCTTGGCGAGGAGGGGCGTCAGGAGCATGGTCACGGAAACGAAAGCGATCAGCTCGGCGAACTGCGCGTTGGTCAGGAGCCCGGCCGCCGCGGCGGCGCCGAAAAGCACGAAGCCGAACTCGCCCGACTGCGGCAGCAGGAAGGCGGTGCGGATCGCCGTGCCTCGGCCGAGACCGAAGAGAATGCCCAGGGCCAGGAGAACCAGCGTTTTGATTATGAGGACGACGAGGATGTCGGCCGCCAGGGAAAAGCCCTGCTCGCCCAGCACGCCGAAGTCGATCGACATGCCGACGGAGACGAAGAAGAGCCCGAGCAGAAGGCCTTTGAAAGGCTCGACCGCGGCCTCGATCTGATGCCGATAGGCGCCGGCGGAGAGCAGCATGCCCATGAGAAAGGTGCCCAGGGCCTCCGACGCCCCGATCACCTCCATGGCCCAGGCGGCGCCCAGCACGGCCAGGCCGACCACAATGTTGAAGGCCTCGATGTTGCGCTGCTTCGCGAGGTATGTGAGTGCCGTCGGTACGAGATAGCGGCCGGTGACGAAGAGCCCGCCGAACAGCCCGACGATGGTCGCCAGCTTCTGCCATAGCGGGACCGAAGGTGCGCTCGGCTCGCCGCCGGCCAGGAACGGGACCAAGGCGAGGAGGGGCACGATGGCGAGGTCCTGGAGCAGCAGCACCGAGAAGGTGGCCTTGCCGTGGTCGGAGGTCATGTCGCCGCGCTCGGCCAGCATCTTCAGGACGAAGGCCGTCGACGAGAGGGCGAGCCCGAGGCCGATGATGACCGATGCTTGCCACTCCAGCCCGAGCCAGGCGAGGAACCCGGCGATCAGCAGACCGGTCACGAGGACCTGCAGACTGCCGAAGCCGAACACCAGGCGGCGCATCGACCAGAGCTTTCTCGGCTGCATCTCCAGCCCGATCACGAAGAGCAGGAGCACGACCCCCAGCTCCGAGATCTCGCGCAGGGCATCGACCTCCGTCGTGACCGCGCTGACCGAGGGCCCGAGAATGACCCCCGCCGCCAGGAAGCCGAGAATCGAGCCAAGCCCGATGCGATGGAAGAACGAGATCGCCAGCGCCGTGACGGCCAAGAGCGCCACGGCAGCGAAGAGAAGATCGTGCATCTCCATCGTGGTCCGCCTTTCCCGAGAGGCACTCGGGCCCCATGATCTCAGGATTCTAGAGCGTTTTGCGTTCGCTTGGAATCGGCCCCGGCCGGGGCCGTACGATTGCGAAACGCTCTAGCCGTCCGGCAAGATCCGCGTCCCCGTCTTGGCCTCGCCGCACAGAAGCGAGGATAGCGCAGCGCAGTCGCCAGGGCCCAGGCACCAGGCCTCGGGCCCGTCGCTCGTGATGAAGTCGGCAAAGGCCTCGTCGACGAGCCCGTCGGCCATCAACGCCGCGGGCGAGACCGGACCCGTTGGCGGCTTCGCCGATTTGACCAGGACGACGCGGACGGCGCCGAGACAGCGGCCAAGCCAAAGCGCGAGGCTGTCCGAGGTTACGGCCCAGCTATGCGGGATCTCGGGCCGGGCCAAGACCATGGCCGTCGGCAGCCAGACCGGCACCAGGCCGTTTCTCAGGCAATCGCGAATCGCGGTTGCATCCGCGGCCGGGACGAGCGCCCCGGGGCGCAGCGCCGCGAGCGCGTAGCCGACCTGTTCCATGGCGATGAGAGCCAAGTGGTGGGCGGCGCTATCCGAGAAGTCCCAGAGGCTTTGCAGGCTGCGAACCTGGTCGGCAAAGGGCCCGCCGCCCGGCACGATAACAGCCGCGCCGGGGCCGGCCAGCACCGCGTCGAGCCAGGCCGTCGGCGCAGGCCCGCCGCCGAGCGAGCCGCCGAGCTTGACGATGTTGAGTCCCTCAATGCCCGCCGCGCAGGGCGGCGAAGCGCCCTGGAGGTGCTGGTTCACGCCTAGGAGTCGGAGCCGGATTTCGCGGCTTTCCGGCTACCGCCGGTCGGCAGGCGGTAGATGGCGGCCGGCGGGGAGGGCGGGCGGCGGCGCTTGATCTCGACGCCGACGCCGGCTGCATCGGGCTCGATGTCCGGCTTTTCCACGCGGACCGTGACCGATTCGGCCCGCGGGTCGCTAAGACAGAGCCGCGCGATCTCCTCGGCCAAGGACTCCACCAGGTTGATGTGGCCGCCGGCAACCAACTTGCGGATGCCGCCGACCAGATCCTCGTAGGAGATCACATTGCCGATCTCGTCACCGGCCTCGCCGGAGCGAGTCCGGACCCTCAAATCGACATTGATGCGAACCCGCTGGGGTGCCAGATGCTCGTGGGCGTGGACGCCGATGCTCGCCGTGATGACGAGATCTCGGATCAGGATGCGGTCCAGGTCTTCCCGTTCGTCGACGCTGTTCGGCACGTAGAACCGGGCCGACAGAAGCTTGTCCTGGGTCACCTCGGCCTCCTCCCTTGAGCGCGCCCCAGCGCGGAGGCTCAGCCTAGCGGGCTGGAGCCATCATCGGAACAGGCAATCTGCAAGGGCAGCTTGCCGTCGCGTCCCAGGGCATAGAGCGGCGCCCGGTTTTCCGCCAGCCAGCGGATCTGCACGTCGAAGGCCTCTTCCTCGCGTTTCAGCCAACGCTCGCACTCGGGCTCGTTCGCAAAGGCCTCGTTCTCCTGCTGGACGTAGTGCACCAGCTCGTGCAGCAGGATGCCCCGGGCGGCGAGGTTTCCGAGCGGGTCCAGCCGGTCGTCGAGAAAGACCGTGTCGCCCGGCGGGAACCAGCCCAGGACGGAGCAGGGCGCCTCACAGGCCCGCTGCTCGAGCTCCGCGTGGGGCAGGAATTCGACGCGGGGCGGCTCGGCCGGCACCGGATAGCCGCTGTGCAGGCTGATCGCGAGCAGCAGCTCGCCGACCATTTTGGCGAGGGCGCCGGGGTCCAAGATCGTCAGTCTCCAGGTCTATCTTCCTAGGGTGGAGAGTCTAGACGAGAAGCCTTAACGGGCCAACGCCGGGGAAACGCCGTGAGACCGGCAGGCCGAACCCGACGCCAAGGGGCTGAATTGCGCCGGATCTCGCCTCGGACTATCCTGCGCCCGCTTGGACCAAGGGCAGGCCGGGCTCGTAGCGGGGCCCTGGGGCGGTAGCGGAAACAACACGGCGATGGTCCTCCAAGGCCAATTTCTATGCTCTCGGATTTCGGCGGCAGCAGCGCTGGCCGCCGTCTTGCTCTTTGCCTCCGTCGTCCAGGGCGCCGAGCCGAACGACTGGTCGCCCGCGCAGACGCTCCTGTTCGACACGCCGCATCTGGAGAACCTGACCGAGCCTGCGAGCCTGTCCTACGACTTCGCCCGCCGGGGATCCGGCGATGGGGACTTTGCCGACCAAGTCGTCATGAACGTGACCGAGATCCAGGCCGATGGCCGCAAGAACCTGGAGTTCGAGTTCCTGTCCGGTGAGCGGCGTCGCCTATTCCAGCCGATGTCCGGCTTTCGCGGCAATCCCTTGGTCATGCTGTTTCTGCAGTGGGACGTCGAAGGCATGAAGCGGGCGACCGGCGGCTCGGAACGCTATTTCCGGAACCGCATCCGCTACGCCTTCTACGACCGGGCCGAGCTCGACGAGGTCTCGGTCGAGCTCGATGGGCGCGCCTTGACCGCGACGCGGGTGGTGATCAGGCCGTTCCTCGACGACCCGATGAAGGATCGCTTTCGGGGCTTGGAGCGGAAGTTCTACGAGTTCCTCATCGCCCCCGAAGTGCCCGGCGGGATCTACCGGATCAGGGCGGTGGTGCCCGCGGCGGATGCCTCTGGACAAGCCAGCGAGGAACGGCTCACCTATGCCCGTCGGGGCGCGTGAGCCGCTGGGTGGTTGCGGCGCAAGGTGGGCGAGGAGGTGAGATGACACGCGTGACTGGGGCCATGGCGGCCGTCGGTATTCTGTTGCTGGCCGGAACCGCGGCGGCGAACGACTACCCGACCGCGGCGCGCGCCGACTACGTCTTCGGCTGCATGGCCAGCAACGGCCAGACCCGCGAAGTGCTGGAGCGCTGCGCCTGCAGCATCGACGTCATCGCCTCGATCCTGCCCTATGAGCGCTACGTCGCGGCCGAGACGGTGATCCGCATGCGCCAGGTCGGCGGCGAGAAGACCGCTATGTTCCGCTCGGCGCCCCAGGCGAAGACGGCGGTCGAGAACCTCAAGCGGGCCCAGGCCGAATCGGAGATTCGCTGCTTTTGAGCTTGGCGGTGGGGCGCCGCGGCGCTCTGGATTGCCGCGCCGGCTGGCGCCGGCCCGCAATGGAGGTGGCGGCCGTTCCCGTTGCGCGAACTCGATGCCGCCTTACGAGCTTGCGGCAGGCGCCACCGACCAGCTTTTGCTGAAGACGTTGTCCTCGGTGTCGCGCACCTCGACGGAGATCTCGCCGGGGCCCTGCGGCACGTAGCTGAAGTGAACGCTCGGATCCTCGCTGAGCGAGATCGCACCCTCCACCGTCAGAAGCGTTTGGCCGCCGTAGGTCACCGAGACATCCTGCACGTAGTGAGCCGGGATGTAGTGGCGCGTGAGCTGATTCATCTGCAAGCCCGAATAGTTCGGGTGGCTGATCAGGAGCTGGACCTGGCTCGGCTCGCCCGGCTCGACCCGCGCCGACTGCTTCAGCTTCAGCTTGCCGAGCCGCGCGAGCGAGGCTTCCTGGTCCTTGAGGGCCGGGGCCGAGCAGCCGCCCGAGGCCTTGACGAACTTCTGCGCCATATAGAGGCGGCCGTCGTTGGTCTCGGCGATGGCGCGCACGTTGGTGTACTCGTTGACCCGCACGCGGGTCGCGATGGTGGCATCTCCGTTCAGCGGTGACAGCCCGAAGACCGCCGCGACCGGCGCCGGGTTCTTGTCGATCACCAGGGTGATGGCCTTGATGTAGCGCGCGTCGCTCTGCGGCATTTCGGCCTTGATGGTGACCGGCACGATGGCCGCGTCGTAGGCCCGGTAAGGCGCCTCGAGGCTGATCACGCCGGTGCCGTCCTCGAGCGGCCGGTCCGCGAACAGGGTATCGCGCAGATCGGGCCAAGGATCGTCTTCCTCGGCGGCGGCGAGCGCGGGGGCCGCCTGGGCGAGGCCCAGGGCGACGACGGCGGCGAATCCGGCTTTGGTGATCGAGGTCGGCACGACATAATCCATCGACGCATATCC
>JAKSDN010001113.1 GCA_022360075.1 Kiloniellales bacterium
AGCCCCGAGCGGCTCGTCGAGCAGCAGAATGTCCGGCTCGTTGATGATCGAGCGGGCGAGCGCGACGCGCTGGCGCTCGCCGCCGGAGAGCTGATGGATACGCCTGTCGAACATGTCGGGCAGGCGCACCGTTTCGAGCATCTCGCGGGCGCGCTTGCTACGCTGTGCGGCGTTGATGCCCTTCAGCTTCAGCGGGTAGGCGACGTTCTCACCGACCGTCATGTGGGGAAACAGGGCGTAGTGTTGGAACACGGTGGTCACGTTGCGCTTGTGCGGAGGCATGCCGAGCACGTCTTTGCCCCCGATCTTCAGCGCCGCCACCGAAGTCGGATGGTCGAGGCCGGCTATCATGCGCAGGAGCGTCGTTTTGCCCGAGCCACTTTGGCCCAAGACCGAAAGGAACTCGCCGCGTCGAGCTGTCAGGGAGATGTCGTCCAGTGCCTTGACTGGTCCGTACTGACGGCTCAGCCGGGTGACCTCGAGCGCGAGATCGGCCTCCCTGGAATCCCCTTCGCTCATGCACCCAACACCCCACGACTTGCAGCCTTCGAAGTGGCTGCCGTATTCGTGCGTGGCCCTGCCTTGACCATCGTTCCAGCACTGTATATTGTGATCACAGATCACACAAGAGAAAATCAGAAGAGAGGCTTAGAGGGATGATGGGACGCCAGAACGGGGACGCGAGGGCCGCCAATGGAGCTATCGAGCCGTTCATGCTGTCGGTCCTCGCCTCGCGGTTGTCTTCCATCGTGCGCGAGATGAACGCGACCCTGATGAAGTCGAGCCGCTCGTCCGTCATCAAGAATTCCCGGGACTTCTCTTGTGGCCTGCTGACCTTCGATCACCGGTTGCTATCCGTGGAGGACTGCATCCCGATTCACATCGCGGCGCTCAATCTTTCGACCGAGCCGATCACCAAGTTCTTCGACGACATCCATGAGGGCGACGCCTTCATGAACAACTGCCCCTATACCGGCAACTCCCACCATGCCGACATGACCCTTTGCGTGCCGGTGTTCTGCGACGGCGAGCCGCTCTTTTGGACCCTGGCGAGAGCCCATCACGCGGATATCGGTGCGCCTGTGCCGAGCACTTACCTGCCGGAGGCGAAGACGATCTACGAGGAGGGAATCCATCTGCCTTGCGTGCGGATCCAGGAGGACTTCAAGGACAAGGACGACATCGTCCGGATGTGCCGGATGAAGATCCGTGTGTCCGACCTCTGGTACGGCGACTACCAGGCTCAAGTCGGGGCCTGCCGGGTCGGCGAGCGACGGCTCAAGG
>JAKSDN010001197.1 GCA_022360075.1 Kiloniellales bacterium
CAAGCGCAGATCCTATCCCTGCTCGACGCCTTGAAGCGGGAGAGCGGCGCCGGCGTGCTGCTCATCACCCATGACCTGGGCGTGGTCGCGGAGGTGGCCGATCGGATCGCCGTGATCTATGGCGGACAGATCGTCGAGGACGGCCCGGTCGAGCAAATTTTCCGCAGCCCGGCGCATCCCTATACGCAAGGCCTTATCGCCTGCGTCCCCGATGTCGAGCTGCCGCGGCAGAGAGGCCGGGCACTGCAATCGATTGCCGGCAGTGTTCCGAGCCCGTTCGATCGGCCGAGTGGCTGCCGGTTCCGCGACCGCTGTCCCAGCGCCTTTGCGCGCTGCACGGCGGAGCCGGTGCTCGCGCCCATCGCGAACGGCCATAGCGCAAGGTGCTGGCTCAATGACCCTTGATGATGATGGCCTTCTCGTTGCCCGCGGGGTCGTGCGGCACTTCCCGGTCCGGCGCGATCTGCTCGGTCGAACGCGTGCCGCCGTGCGGGCGGTCGATGGCGTGAGCTTTTCGGTCCCGGCCGGGTCGGCACTGGGCCTCGTCGGTGAGTCGGGCTGCGGCAAGACGACGCTCGGGCGCTGCATCACCCGCCTCGAAGAACCGGACCGCGGCGCGATCCTCTTCGACAGAACCGATATCCTGGGGCTCGCCAGGCGGCCCATGCGTCGTCTGCGCCGCGAGATGCAGACGATCTTTCAGGACCCCTACTCGTCTCTCAATCCGCGGCGTCGGGTCGGGGACGCGATCGCGGATGCCTTCGGCATCCACGGCCTGCTCACCCCGGCCGAGCGGCGGGAGGCGGTGGCCGAGCTCTTGACGACCGTCGGGCTGCGGCGTGAGCACGCCGAGCGCTATCCGCACGAGTTTTCCGGAGGCCAGCGCCAGCGCATTGCGATCGCCCGTGCCCTGGCGCTCAAACCCAGGCTGATCGTGGCCGACGAGGCGGTCTCCGCGCTCGACGTTTCGATTCAGGCTCAAATCGTCAACCTGCTCATGCGCCTGCAGGCGGAATACCGCCTGACCTATGTCTTCATCTCGCACGATCTCGGCATCGTACGGCTGCTGTCCGATCGTCTTGCCGTGATGTATCTCGGCCGCATCGTCGAGCTTGGCGACGCCGAACGCATCTTCACGCGGCCTCTACATCCTTACACCAGGGCGCTGCTCGCCGCCGTGCCGCGACCCGATCCGGCACGAAGGGGACAGCGGCTGACACTCGGCGGCGAGCCGCCCAGCCCGATCGATCCCCCGACCGGCTGCCCCTTCCACACGCGCTGTCCGAACGCACAGCCGCGCTGTCGCGCGGAAGCCCCGACGCTGGAGGTGCTCGAACCCGATCATCAGGTGGCCTGCTTTTTTCCGAACGCGCGGTGAGCCGCCGCCGCCGACCGTCCGGGGCTTTTCCAAGCAGCGGCATGATGGTCGCAGTCAGTCCGAGAGGTATGGCCTGGTTCCGGAAATAGCCAATCTGACCTTTTGTGGATTCGATGCCTCACTTCCGGATGACTGAAAGAAGACGGTGGCGCGAAGCCACCGGAGTTGCACAGGGAGGAATTCCCTAAATCTTGGAGCAATCACTTTGCCGCAGCCGTTGATCTAGCGCGTTTTGCGTTCGCATGGAGTCGGCCCCGGCCCACCCCCCAACCCGGCCGCCCTTAGGATACTGGCGTTGGGTGGCCGG
This sequence comes from Kiloniellales bacterium, assembly GCA_022360075.1. The sequence continues at coordinate 1,686 of JAKSDN010001197.1, forward strand.
GTGGGGGCGTGGGCCGGTTCCGTACGATCGGAAAACGCTCTAGGCCCGCATGCCGTACGAGACGGTTACGGCACAAAAAGAACCTGCGCCGAATCACGCGGCGGACTTCCGGCCGAGCCGCACACCCTCCGAAATCGAAAGGGCAGCATCGAAGGCGTGGGCGATCGCTTCCTTGCTCTTTCCCGCACGATGGGCGTCACCGATGACGATCACGGTCTGACCGGGTTGCGCCAAGCCTGACATTCGATTGCCCGTCGCCACCCGGGCCCGATAATAGAACCAGTCTCGCACGACGCGGGAGCTGAACAACCGCCGAGCCAATGGCCACCGCCCCCATCCGGCGTTCAGCAACCAGCGGACCGCCCCCGACAGGCCGTAGCGATAACGCGCACCCGTGGCAAAGACGACGCGGTCGAAGCCGGCCAAGGAATCCGGATCCCTACTCACGTCAATTCCGTAGCGAAACATGACACCCTTGTCCCGGCAGTCACGCTCCAAGTCGTCGATAAAGCGATCCAAACTCGCTTGGGACGCCTCGACCTCCTGGAAGACAGGCGCCTTGCCGGCATAACGAAAGGCGCCGCCAGCACGAGGCTCCCGTTCCAGCACCGTCACGCAATTGCCGTCGGCCATGAGACTGGCGTAAGACAGCCCGGCAGGGCCGCTTCCCACGACACAGATCCGCTCGCCCCCGGGCCGTCGGGCCCCCGAACGCTCGGCTTCATGCCCCGTCAGAGGATTGACCAGGCATCCGAGCTGGTGTCCGCCGCGCATCTCATTGACGCAGGTGTTACAAGCCAGACAGCGGCGGACTGGGCGGCCACGCTGGACCTTGGCAACCCAGTCCGCGTCAGCCAAGAGCGGCCGGCCGAG
>JAKSDN010000177.1 GCA_022360075.1 Kiloniellales bacterium
CCGCCGATCGTGCTCACCGCCAAGGAAGCCGCCAGGCGCCCCCAGGCGTAGCGGCTGTCCAGCCCATCGCTCTCTGGCAGGGCATGGGGCGTGGTCATGGCGACGCGGCAGACCTTTCTCGAACTGAGCGTGACCCGAGGCCTGCCGGCGATCGCGGCTGATAGGACCGATGGCCTCGGTTGGAAAGGGTTTGGGTTAGGAAGTTCGCTGACTCTGGACTGAAAGCCGAGGGAAAGGCAAGGCTTCCTAGACCAACTTCTCGTAGAACAGGCTCAGCTCGATTGCGCGGGCCGGCATCTCGGCGTAGGGGCCGAAGGGCGCACACTCGCGGAAGCCGGCACGCTCGTAGAAGCGGATCGCCGCGTCCTGATAGCGGCCGGTCTCGAGCCGCAGGCAGGTCAGGCCGGCGCTCCGCGCCTCGGCCTCGATCCTGGCCAGCAGCGCGTTCGCCACGCCCTTGCCGCGGGCCGATTCCCGGGCGTACATGCGCTTGACCTCGGCGTAGCCATCGAGAAGTGCGACACCCCCGCAGCCTGCGGCCTCGCCGTCCAGGCGCGCCACGAAGAAACGGACACCGGGTTGGAACAGGGCGTCGAGGGAAAGGCCATGCTGTTGGTCGGCGGCGTAGGGGCCATCGAGGGCCGCGTTCAGCTCTTCCAGCAGCTCCCTGACATCCGGTGTCGCCGTATCGGCCAATTCGACCGTGATATGCATAGCTCCGACCCGAAACCCTCTTAACGGGTACGACGGTTATCCGGTCCATCTGGACGATTCAAGCACGACATCGACTGGTGCCGGGTTTGTCGGCCCTTTCCTAATGCGCTATTCGAAGGCCAACTCTTTGTGCCGATCGGAGGGTGAAGGGAGGCTCGGACGTCCATTGTGCGCTTCGCGCGGTTCCTCTGGAACCCTTCGAGACGCCCGCTCACGCGGGCTCCTCAGGATGAGGATTCTTCTTAAAGCCACCAAAGATCGACGTCATCCTGAGGAGCATCCGAAGGATGCGTCTCGAAGGACGCACGGCAGTTCTGCAGCCGGACTCTTCGCTCCAACCCGACAGGCTCTCAAGCGCTCAGGAGTGCCGCCATGACCTACGCCTTTTCCGACATCCTCGCCGCCGTGCCGGCCATGACGCCCTTCGTCGGGCCGGAGACGCTGGAGCGCAAGCGCGGGGCGCCGTTCGAGTACCGGATCGGCGCCAACGAGAGCGCCTTCGGGGTCTCGCCCAAGGCGCGCGAAGCCATGGCGGCCGAGCTGGCGCGGGTCAACTGGTACTGCGATCCGGAGCACTTCGATCTGCGCGAAAGGCTCGCCACCGAGCTCGGCGTCACGCGCCGGAACATCGTGATCGGCGAGGGGATCGACGGCCTTTTGGGTGTCATCGTGCGCGCCTTCACCAATCCGGGCGACGCGATCGTGACCTCGGCCGGGGCCTATCCGACCTTCAACTACCACGTCACCGGTTACGGCGGCCGGCTGGTCTTCGTGCCCTACCGCGACGACTGTCACAACGACGTCGAGGCCCTGCTCGAGGCGGCGCGGCGCGAGCGCGCGAAGCTGCTGTTCCTGGCCAACCCGGACAACCCGACCGGCACGCTCCTGCCGCGCGGCGCGATCGAGCAAGCGCTGGCCGGCCTGCCCGAGGGCTGCCTGCTGGTGCTCGATGAGGCCTACGCCGACTTCGTGCCGGCCGAGGAACTCCTGCCCATGGACGCGGAGGATGCGCGCCTGATCCGCCTGCGCACCTTTTCCAAGGCCCACGGCATGGCCGGCCTGCGGGTCGGCTACGGCATCGCCGCGCGGGCGCTGATCGCCGCCTTCGACAAGATCCGGCTGCACTTCGGCGTCGGCCGCCTGGCGCAGATCGCCGCCGCTGCCTCGCTCGACGATCCGGACTTCGCGGCGAGCGTCGTGCGGCGGGTCGCCGAGGGACGCGAGGACTACGCCAAACTCGGCCGCGATCTCAACCTCGCGACCATCAAGTCTCATACCAACTTCGTTGCCTTCGACCTCGAGAGCGCCGAGGCTTCCGAGCGCACGGTCGCGCTGCTCGACGAGCGCGGCGTCTTCGTTCGCCGCCCCGGCGTCGCCCCGCTCAGCCGCTTCGTGCGCGTGACCGTCGGCACGCCCGAGGAGCGCGCCGGCTTCGCCGCGGCCTTCCGCGACGCGCTGGGGGCGTTGCGGGATGGTTCTGCGTGACGCGGGGATTGTCGGCAGCATCGAGCGGTCCCCATGTTTCGACAGGCTCAACATGAGGGCCAATAGACCGAACTAATCTCTAGCCCCTCATGCTGAGCCTGTCGAAGCGTGAGGATAGCACCGCCGGTCGCCACCGGACTGGACCGCTGCTACGTAAATGGACCAGGCATGTTCGACGAGAACTGCACGTACGACCACGGATTGCCGCACAATCCTCTCAACAGCAGCATGACCTCGCGACCGTTCGTCTGGATCATGTCCTGCGCAATCGAGAACCTTGGCCAGTAGGCCGTCGACGTTCGCAAGCCAGCATCAATGCGCTATAGTCCTCATATCAGCGTGCATCCATAGAATTAGCGCTATTGATGAAGTGGGAGGGGAACTTTGACCTTTGAAGAGCTTCGCGCGTCGGTTCAGTGCACTTGCCGTCACTTCGCGGTCGGGACTGCTCTGGGATTGATCTTCGTAGCTGCGAATGCTCCCGGTTCCCTGGCCCTAGAGGTCGAAAAAGAGGCTGCCGAAGAACTCTTTTCATCTTGTTTCTTTCCCGAGGGCAAAGGACGCATCAATAAACTTCCGGCCGATGAAATCCAAGTATATCTGAACGGCGATCGGTTTTCTGTCGAACAGATTAAGAAAAAGCTCGGGTATTTTTCTGAAGAACTGAACGGTGCAAAGGCTGTCTATTCGATCCGTGGTGTGCGATTGGTGATCTCCGTGTCTGACGACATTCATCGAGATGCAATCAAACACTATGATAATCTTTTCAGTCACATACACCCTTCGCGAGAAGAATTTATTAGCTCGGTTCATGAAGGTAAGTCCATTGGTGCCAATCTCATTGAAAGCTATAAATTTGATCAATATAGGTTCGAATATGGAACGATTTTGTTTCAATATGAGGACAATCGTGATGTTATGATGACAGTAATAGACCATGTTGTTTTGCGCCTATTGTTCCCAAACACTCAGGATTTGCATGATTCTGAATTAAGAGAGCGTTGTTTGTCGCTCCTTGATCCGAAGAACCAGCTTGGTCGATGGGTGGGTCGTTTCTTCAATCATCAGGACCTGCAGCCTGGCATGTCGCGCGATCAAGCAATAGAAGTTCTCGGCATACACTTCGGCGAATAATCATGTCCTTTTGGTAAAAGATAGACCTCGCCACCAAATGCCGAAATCCGGCATCGATGCTGCGGGATGCGCTTCAAAGGAAACCTGTTCCTCCAAAATCGTCTCTGGCTTGCCTTTGTATCTTGGCCTTCGATTAAGAGGGGTATCAGTGTGAAGTGCCTCGATCTTGGACCAGGCAGATCGGCCTATGGCCGTTAGCACCACAAAGGACCCGGCATGTTCTACGAGACCAAGACCAACAACCACGGCCTGCCGCACGATCCCTTCAAGAGCTGCGTGGCACCGCGGCCGATCGGCTGGATCACCACGCTCGATAATGAGGGCCGGGTCAATCTGGCGCCCTACAGCTTCTTCAACGGCGTGGCTTCCGACCCGCCGATGGTGATGTTCGCCAACAACGCGCCGGCCGAGCGGCCCGCCAAGGACAGCCTGGCCAACTGCGAAGCGACCGGCGAGTTCGTCTGCAACATCGCGACCTGGGATCTGCGCGAGGCCATGAACCGCACCAGCGCGCCGGTGCCGGCCGGCACGGACGAGATGACGCTCGCCGGCCTCGAGGCCGCGCCCTCGCGCCTGGTCAAGCCGCCGCGGGTGAAGGCCGCGCCGATCCACCTCGAGTGCCTCTACCACCAGACCGTCGAGCTGCCCCGCAACACGCCGGGCGGGCGCAACGCCATGGTGCTCGGCCGCGTCGTCGGCATTCACATCGACGAGTCCGTGCTCAGTGACGGCCTCGTCGATCCCGGCAAGTTCAAGCCGATCGCCCGGCTCGGCTACATGGACTACACGCTGGTCGAGACGGTCTTCACGATGCACCGGCCTAGCGGCTGAGGGCTGAAGCCCCGCGTTCCCGGTTCGCGTTCCTGCCTGGCGGCGGGGAAACCGTCGCCACGGACGCCCCCGTGCTGTCCAGGCCCGCGATCTCCAGGATCAGCTTGCGGCGCACCGCCTCGGCGAAGCGGGCAGGGCCGTCGGCGGTGACGACGAAGCTGCCGGGTCCGCCGACGATCAGCGAGTCGAAGGCGGCCTCGAGATCGTAGTCGACGGGACGGCCGCTGCAGTCCGCGCTGCGGCAGAGAATGGCCAGGCCGTTGATCACGATGCCCTCGGCCAGCGCCGCCGCGCGGGCCTCGCCGATCGGTACGCCGCCGAAGCTGTAGGCGCTGTCGGCCGAGAAGTCGATCACGCGCCGCGTGCCCTCCAGGTCGTTGCCGAGGATCAGCGCATGGGCGGCGGCGAGCGCATTGCCGATCGCGTTGGGCCCGAAGGCGAGACGCGGCGCGGCCAGCAGGGCGCCGGCGAAAGCCGCCGCGCTTTTATCGCCATCGACGATGGTCCAGGGCACGACGACCTCCTGCGAGGTCGCGTCGCCCCACTCGACATAAGTGACGGCGATTTTCTGGTCGTAGCCGCCGGCGATCGCAGCCAGCACGTCGGGGTGCGTGATGGCGGCGGCATAGCCCTCTCGCTGAAACCGGATCTCGGCATCGTCGATCGAGCGCGAGGCGTCGGCCAGCAGCACGAGCTCGAGGTCGACCCGCTCCTGTGCAGAGGCCGGCGCGCTATAGCCGACGACGAGGAGCAGCGTGGCGAGGATGAAATTACGTGTGGATTGTCTCCTTCCACATGGAACTGGCATCGGACCGCCGCCCTTCGCTGTTAGATGGTGTAACCTTTTATGTGGCCTTGAGCATAGGTCACGGCCATGTGCGGGCTAAGCGGAAAGTGGCGCAGTAGCCCGAAGAACGAACGACAATTGGGGGGAGACATGCCGAACTTGGACCGGAACGGCGGAACGGACTTCGAGCGCGCGCCGCTGCCACCACGCTTCTGCAACCTCGACCGGCTGCTGCACGCCCTGGAGGCGCGCGATCTCGACGGCATCGTGGTGACCTCGCC
>JAKSDN010000541.1 GCA_022360075.1 Kiloniellales bacterium
TACAACACGCCGGGGCGGGGATTTCCAGCGGACTGGCGCAATCCCTTCAACCGCGGCCAGCGCGACTCCGGGGCCGTGATCGTCGGCGCTGGCGCGCCGCCGCCGGGTACGAACGGCCGCAACCATGGTCCCGACCGCTCGCGTCTCGGCTTTTCCAACTACGGCTCGGCCGTGGATGTCCAGGGCTGGGGACGCGAGGTGGTCACGACCGGCTACGGCGACCTGCAAGGTGGGGGCAATACGAACCTGCACTACACCGAGCGCTTCAGCGGCACGTCGAGCGCCTCGCCGATCGTCGTCGGCGCATTGGGCTGCGTGCAGGGCGTGCTGAAGGCTCGCCGGCGCGTGCCGCTCAGCCCGGCGCGGGCCCGCGATCTCTTCCGCGCCAGCGGCTCGCCCCAGCAGGACGCGCCGGGCCGTCCGCGCAGCCAGCGCATCGGCCGCCGCCCGAACCTGCGCCAGATGATCCCCATGGCCCTGCACACCCGCGAGTGGATCGGCGTGCAGTTCACCGGGCGCCTGGGGCCGAATGCGAGCCGCCGCTGGTTCACCTTCAATTGGCCGGCCCATTGGCACGTGAACTGGAACGTCGTGCCGATTACGCCGCGGCGCGGCGGCCCGCAGATCGACTGGAACGTGACGGTCGAGCGCGCCTCCGACCGCTACATCACCTACTGGATCACCGTGCGCAACCTGACGCCGGAAGAGGTGAATATCGAAGCCCGCTATGCGGTGCTGGGCTGGTAGAGGGGGAGGAGGCGACCATGCGCATCATCATCGAAACCGAAGGCCCCGAGGCGGTCTCCGTGACCCAGAACGGCAAGACGCAGACGGCCGAGCCGACCGAGGCGACCGACGCCGGCCCGCCCTCCGAGGAGCTCGTTCAGCTCCTGGGCGGCGAATCGGCCGAGGCTCCGGAAGCGCCCGGCGAGCCGCGCGAGACCCATGCGCCGGACGACGCCGGCGCGGCGCCCTCGTGGCTCATCGACGTGATCGAAGGCGCGCCGTTGGCTGAACCGGGCAGCGGTTCCGAGGAGTGAGGCTTCGGTTGGTGGGTTCTTCCAGGCGCTGACCGCGAGTGCTGCCCTTTTTCGGCGCTCCGCGCCAGCCCCCACCCGGCACTGCGCGCCGACCTCCCCCTCGAGGGGGGAGGTGTGCTAAGTGCTTGATCCAATTCCCCTCCCCCCTTGAGGGGGAGGGTCAGGGAGGGGGGCGTCCGCGGAGCGGACCCAAAGAGAGGGCGTTCTACGACCTAGCCGTGAACGACGGCAGGCACGGACCCCAACCGCCCCTAGGCCTTGCCGCCGAGGATCGGGCGGAGATGGCTGGCCTTGTTGCGCCAGGCGGTTGCGGGTGGCGTGACGATCTTGGCGTCGGCCTCGGCGGCCAGGCCCAGCAGCGAGTGGCGGCAACTCTGCAGGTCCTGGTAGCGGGCGCTGTGCTCGCGCCGGTCGCTCGACAAGCACAGGAGCTTGTCCTCGACCAGCTCGATCAAGGTCTCGATGTGACGGCCGGGTAGGGAAGACATCGCGGTCTCTCGCAAGAATCGGGCAGACGAATCGGGCGGCTGGCGCGAGTGTCTCGGGCAGGGGTTGAGAATCTGTTAACCATGATCTCAGCCCTGCTGCACCGGCTCGATGATGGCCCCGCCGGGCACCTGCTCGGTCGGCGTCAGCTCGATCAGGCTGACGTTGCAGCGCCAGGGCGCGTCGACCGCGAAGACCACCGCCTCGGCGATGTCCTGCGGCTTGAGGATTTGGAAGCCGCCCATGAAGGCCTCGCGGTCGGCGTCGCTCTTGATCGCGGTTTCGAAGAACTCGGTCTCGATTCGCCCGGGACAGATCTCGGTCATCCGGATGCCCGAGCCCTTGAGGTCGACCCGCAGGTGCTGGGCGAAGAGGTGGATCGCACCCTTGGACGCGCCGTAGACCGGAAAGCCGACCGGATAGAGCCCGGCGATCGAGCCGATGTTGACGATGTGGCCGCGCTTGCGCTCGGCCATGCCCTCGGCGAGCGCGCGCACGACGTGGATCGCCGCCGTCACGTTGACCTGGATCATCGCGTCGATCTCGGCCTGTGTCGACTTGAGGAAACCCTCGAAGCCGCGCCCGATGCCGGCGTTGTTGACCAGGACGTCGACCTCGAGGCCCTTGAGCCTGTCATAGACGGCCTCGGTGTCGCCGACGTCGAGCACGAGGGTCTCGCAGCCGGTCTCCTCGGCGAGCGCGTCGAGGCGCTCCTGCCGCCGGGCCGCGGCAGTGACCGAAAGACCGCGCTGCCGCAATGCCCTGACACAGGCCGCGCCGATGCCGGCGGAGGCGCCCGTCACCAGCGCCGTCTTGTAGTCGGAGATCGCCATGCCCAGTTCCCTTCCCCTGCTTTCGGCTCCATCCGCTTTCGCCCGCGAACCGTATTTCCGATGTCACAAAACCGAAGGCCGGATCGTCATCCTTGGCATGAGGCCCAATCCTCGGCCTTCCCCTCATGATATCGGAGAAGAGCATGACAAACATCGATCGCATCAAGCTTCAGCGCCATGCCGTCGAGGCCCTCAAGGGGCTGGAGGGCGTGGAGCAGATCCTGGGCCGTTCGGCGCTCGACGCCGGGCTGCGTCATCTGGTGAAGCTGCGCGCCTCGCAGATCAACGGCTGTGCCTTCTGCGTCGACATGCACACCCGCGAAGCGCGACAGGACGGAGAGACGACCGTGCGCCTCGACCGCCTCGTGGTCTGGCGCGATGTCGATTGCTTCACGGCGGCCGAGCGTGCGGCCCTGGCCTGGACCGAGGCCGTGACGCGGCTGGACGACAGAAGCGAGCTCGAGCGCCTGCGCGGCACGTTGACCGCCCACTTCAACGACGAAGAAATCGGCGCCTTGACCGTCGCGATCGCCATGATCAACGTCTGGAACCGGCTGCAAATCGCGTCCCATTCCGACCGGCAGGCGCTCGCTGCTTGAGGGGCGAAGACGATGGTGCGATCCGATGCCAAAGCAAGAAGAGGCGGTTTCCCTGTCATGGCTGACGATGAGCCCTCTGCGCTCGAAATCTTCGAGGCGGCCAGGCCCCGGCTCTGGGGCTTGGCCTATCGCATGCTCGGCTCGGCCGCCGACGCCGATGATGCCGTGCAGGACACCTATCTGCGCTGGCAGTCGGCCGCCGGGCCGGCGATCGAGACGCCTGAGGCCTGGCTGACCACGGCCTGTACCCGGCGCTGCATCGACCTTATGCGCGGGGCGCAGCGCGCGCGGGTCGACTACGTCGGGCCCTGGCTGCCGGAGCCCCTGCTCGGCGATCAAGGGCAGGAGGCGGTGGATCCGGTCGAGCTGGCCTCCTCGCTCTCGATGGCTTTCCTGCTGCTGCTCGAGCGTCTGGGGCCGAGCGAGCGCGCCGCCTATCTGCTGCACGACGTCTTCGACTACGACTATGCCGAGCTGGCGGGAGTGCTGGACAAGAGTCCGGCCGCCTGCCGGCAGCTCGTCTCGCGGGCCCGCAAGCGGGTCGGCAAGGCCGAGGCGCGCTTCGCGCCGGAGCCCGATAGGCAGGCACGCCTTCTGGACGGGTTCCTCGCCGCTCTGCGCAGCGGCGAGCTGAAGCAGCTCGAGGCGCTGTTGGCCGAGGACGTGGCGCTCTGGACCGATGGCGGCGGTAAGGTCTTGGCGTTCACGGAAGTGGTCGAAGGTGCCGCGGCGACCGCCGAGGCTCTGGCCTTGGTCTGGCGCGAGGCTGGTTCTGGTTACGAGTTCCGCCCGGCCGAGGTCAACGGCGCGCCGGGTCTGATGCTGTGGGAAGCCGGCGCGCTGGTCGGCGTGCTCTCGCTCTCCATAGCGCAGAGCGGCCGGATCGCCGGCATCTACGTGGTGCGCAATCCCGACAAGCTCGTGCGCTGCGTCGGATTGAAATCGTAAGCGCGGCCTTTCATCGCACGCCGGCCTTGCGGGTCGAGAAGCAATAGCCGTCGCCGTGGAGCCAACAGGTCTCTTCGACCGCGTGCGGCTCGCGGCGCAGGGAACGGACCTCCTTTCGGCGGGGATCTTCGAGCGCCTCGCTCAGCAGCTCCTCCGCGGCCGCCTCGCGTGCGCCGAGACAATGAAAGATCCCGACGCGGCAGACGAGACGGGCCGCGTAGTGCGGCGGCTCGGCGCGGATCTTCGCGACGAGGCCCCGGCCGCCGTTCTCTTCCGATGAGGTCGTCAAGGGCAGGACCAGCCGCCCGCTCGGCGCCAGGGCTTCGAGCCAGGCGGCGAGGGGATGGGTCGCCCCCGCATTGACGTAGATACCGTCGATACCGCTTGCCGCCAGGCCGACACCGCTTTCAGAGCGGACGTCGACCTGGCGATAGTGCCTGAGGTTCTCACGGCTGCGCGCCGCCAGCTCCGGGTCGACCTCGAAGGCGGTGACCCGACCGTGGGCGCCGACCAGCTCTGCGAGGATCGCCGTGTAGTAGCCGGTACCCGTGCCGATATGGACGACATGCTCGCCCGGCTGCGGCGCTAGGAGGTCGATCATCCGCGCCAGAAAGATCGGCTCGCCGTTGTTGAGGCCCCGTTCCGCGTCGATGGCGACCAGGAAGTTCTGGTACAGGCAGGCCGGATCGTTCGATTCGATCCGCACGTAGCCGTCCCCTTGCAGGAAGTCCCACGGACCCCCACCCAGATAGTGCTCGCGCGGCACCTGGGCGAAGGCTTCGGTGATGCGGGGCTCGGTGACCTCCGCCATCGCGGTGACGACCTGGGCGTATATGCGGCGGAAGTCCTCGATCCGGTTTATCCGTGACCTTTCGGACTCTCGGGGGGGCGCGGCCCCTACCGATCTCCGTGTCGCCCTCATTCCGGGTAGAGGCGGTCGAGCAGGGCGTCGAGCGGGGCGGTGTCGTCCCAGACCACCTTGACGGCGAGGGTCGTGATGCCCTCGCGCTGGGCGCGGGGCAGGCGCACGATGTCCTTTTCCGTCGTCACGGGGCTCGCCTCGAGCTGGCGGGCGCGGGCGCGCAGCACCTCGATCTCGGCCGAGCTGTAGCGGTGGTGATCGGGGAAGCGCCGCTTGTCGACCAGTTCGGCGCCGAGGCCGGCGAGGGTCTCGAAGAACTTCTCCGGCCGGCCGATGCCGGCGAAGGCCAGAACCCGCCGGCCCTCGAGCGCCGGCCCGTCGGCCTCGGGCACCAGCCGCGCGCGCAGCAGCGGCCGCGGCGCGCCGCGGCCCTCGCTGCGGAGCGGCTCGGCAAGGCCGCGTTCGTCCTCGCCCATGAGCACGACCGCGTCGGCCCGCCCGAGGCCGCGGCGCGGCGGCTCGCGCAGCGGTCCGGCCGGGATCACGCGGCCGTTGCCGAATCCGTAGGCGCCGTCGACGACCAGGATCGACAGGTCCTTGGCCAGGCGCGGGTTCTGAAAACCGTCATCCAGGATCAAGGTCTTGGCGCCGGTCGCCACGGCGCCCCGCGCGGCCGTGCGGCGGTCCCGCGCGACCCAGGTCGGCGCCACCTTGGCCAGCAGCAGGGCCTCGTCGCCGACATCGCCCACGTCGTGGCGAAAGCGGTCGACGCGCAGCGGCCCCTTCTCCTGTCCGCCGTAGCCGCGGGTCAAGAGGTGGGGGCCGCGCCCCCGCTCGCGCAGGCGGGCGGCGATGGCCATGGCGATCGGCGTCTTGCCGGCGCCGCCTGCCACCAGATTGCCGATGCAGATGACCGGCACGCCGGGATTGACGGGGGAGACCAGTGCGCGGCGCAGGCGTCCGGCCAGATCGTAAGCCATGCCGAGCGGGGCGAGCAGTAAGCCCAGGGCCTTGCCGTTTCCGTCCCCCGCCCAGAACTCAGGCGCCTGCATGATGGACTTTTCCCGAGCCGCCGTCGGCCGGCGTCAGGCGGCCGAGCCGGTTCTTCACCGCCTCGCCCGGCGGCGCCGGCTCGATCGCCGGATGGCCGCATAGCCGGTCGGCCTCCGCGGTCAGCGCGTTCAGGCGGTTCTCCAACTCCAGGCGCAGGCGCTCCAGCTCGGTCCGGTCCGCGTCGGCCGGTACGCTCAGCGGCTCGCCGAACAGGATCACGCCGCGCGAGAAGGGCTCGGCGAAGCAGAAGCGGTCCCAGGTCTTGAGGAAGCGGCAGCGGCGGATCGAACCGGTGACCGGCAGGATGGGGACGCCGGTCGATTGCGCGGCCTTGATCGCGCCGATCTTGGCGCGCATGCGCGGGCCGCGCGGGCCGTCCGGCGTGATGCCGACGCAGTCGCCGCTCTGCAGGATCTCGCGCATGCGCCGCATCGCCGAGACGCCGCCGCGTCGGCTCGAGCCGGCGACGGTGGGAAAGCCCAGGCGCTGCATCGCCCGCGAGACCATGGCCCCGTCGCGATGGCCCGAGATCAGCATGTGGAAGTGGCTCGGATGCCGGCTCCAGGCCGCACGCATCGTGGTCAGCCGGCCGTGCCAGAAGCAGGCGATGAAGGAGGCTTCCTTGTCCAGCAGCGCCTCGGCGGCCGCTGGCCGGGTGATCCGCCAGCGCGTGGTCGCGCGCAGCAGCAGGAGGTAGACCGAGATCTCCCAGGCGAGCAGGGCCTGA
>JAKSDN010000987.1 GCA_022360075.1 Kiloniellales bacterium
GTCGGCATCGCCGCGCTCTTCCGGTACCAGCCCGAGCTCAGAGACCGCATCACCCGGCATGGTAACGGCTTGCTGGGCGCGGGACTCCTGGTTCTGCTCGCCGGCTACTTCCTATTCGGCGGCAGCGTCATATCGGCCGAGTTCTCGACCCTCCGGACCACGCTGATCGGCTTTCCCTTGATCTCGCTCGGCTATGGCTTGATCGTCGTTTCCGCCCTGAGCCCGAGCAGCTTTCTCTATCGCCTCACGTTCCGCCCGACCGCGGCCCTCGCCACGCTCGCCTACGCCATCTACCTGATCCACAAAATGACCAACCACTGGATCAACACGCGGCTGCACAGCTATGTGGAGCTCAGCGAGACCCAGACGTTCCTCGTGTGCCTCGTCGCCGCGGTACTGGGCGGATGGCTTCTTCACAAGCTTGTCGAAGCCCCGTTCCTCACGCTCCGCGACCGCCTGGCAGCACGATCCGCCTGATGAAGGCGTAGGTAGGTAGGGCGGGTTAGCGGAGCGTAACCCGCCGGATGTGCTGATCCGTCTCGAACCAACTCATCCTGCGATACGTCGTGCTGCTTTCTTCTGGTGTCACCCTCGGGCTTGACCCGAGGGTCCATCGAAGTCCCGGACTCGGACCTCAATGGATTGCCGGGAGCGCGGAGCGCTCGGGCCTCGCCCGCCCGGCAATGACAAGTGAGAAGACAGACATGCATTCCTGGCCACTAGCCGTTCCAAAAAAACCACAGTCCCTTGGATTTCAGCTCACGGCGATGACCAGCTTGCCGAAGTGATCCGCGCGCCGCATGCGGTGATAGGCCGCACGAGCATCGGCAAATTCGAAGACCTCGTCGATCACCGGCTTCAGCCCGTGCAGGGCGATGGCCCGGTTCATCTCAGCGAACATTTGGCGCGAGCCGACGTAGATCCCCTGAAGCGCGATCGACTTGCGCATGATGTCGGTGGGCGCGACCGCACTTTGCACGCCGGTCAGAATGCCGATGAGCGCGATCACGCCGCCGACCCGGCAAGCACTGATCGATCTCTGCAAGGTGCCCGGCCCGCCAACCTCGATCACCCGGTCGGCGCCCAGGCCGTCGGTCAACCCGACGACCTTGGCCTCCCAGTCGGGCGTCTGCCGATAGTTGATCGTCTCCGCGGCCCCCAACGACCGCATGCGCTCCAGCTTGCCGTCGCTCGAAGAGGTGACGATGGTTCGCGCGCCCATCAGCGCGCAGAACTGCTGGGCGAAGACGGAGACGCCGCCAGTGCCGAGGAGCAGCACGGTCTCGCCGGCGCGCAAGGGACGCGGCGCCATCAAAGCATGCCAAGCCGTCAACGCCGCGCAGGGCAGCGTCGCCGCCTCCTGCCACGACAAATGGGTCGGGACCGGAATCACGCCGCCCGCCTCCAGCGCCACCTGCTCGGCCAAAACGCCGGGCCGGGCGCCACCGAGGGCGGAGGCCATCGCCGTGGGCGTGATGGGTCCGGCCGCCCAGTCCTGGAAGAAGCAGCTCGCCACCCGCTCGCCGACGGCGAGGCCCGTCACGCCGGGCCCGAGCGCGACGATCTCGCCCGCCGCGTCGGAGTTCGGGATCGTCGGATAGGGCAGCCTGCGGCTGACCGGGTCCTCGATCGTCGAGAGATCGCGGTAGTTGA
>JAKSDN010001206.1 GCA_022360075.1 Kiloniellales bacterium
GATGCCGCCGACGATGACCGCCGGCGTCATGAGCGCCAGGAAAGCCTGGGCGAAGGCGCCGCCGAACTCGCGCAGCGAAGCGCGGCCGTAGACCGGATAGCCCTTGATCTTGGCGTAGAGATAGACCGTGGCCATCAGCGACCCGGCGATCAGGAGGCCGGGCACGACGCCGGCCAGGAACAGGCCGCCGATCGACACCGTCATCAGGCCGCCCCAGACCACCATCAAGATCGAGGGCGGGATGATCACGCCCATCACCGACGAGCAGGCGGTGATCGCCACCGAGAAGGCCGAGTCGTAGCCCTGCTTCTTCATCTGCGGGATCAGCAGCGAGCCGATCCCGGCGGCATCGGCCGTCGAGGAGCCGGAGATGCCGGCAAAGAGCATCGAGACGACGACGTTGATGTGGCCGAGGCCGCCCGGCAAATGACCGACCATGGCCCGCGACAGGGTGATCAGACGCTCGGTGATGCCGGCGGTGTTCATGAGGTTGGCCGCGAGCAGGAAGAAGGGCACGGCCAGCAGCACGAAGGCGTTGTAGGACTTGAACATCTCGTTGAGCAGCAGGATCGGCGTCAGCCGCTCGTCGATGAAGAAAACCGGAATGCAGGCAAGGCCCAGCGCGAAGGAGACCGGGATGCGCAGGACGACCAGGATTCCGAATGTGGCAAAAAGGATGGCCGCGACTTCGCCGGGACTCACGGGCCGTCCGCCTTACGCAGAAGAGCGATGTCCTCGATCAGCTTCTCGCCGAGGAAGGCGAACCAGGTGACGCCGGCCAGCGGCCAGGCGATATAGATGGTCAGCATCGGCAGGCCGGCGAGCTCGGAGGTCTGCATCGCGCCGAACTGGGCGAAGTCGTAGCCGTAGGTGACGAAGATCAAGGCGACCAGCAGCATCGCCAGATGCACGAAGATCCGCATTCCGGCTTCGACGCGCTTTGACCCGAACTTCGGCAGGACGTCGACGTCGAAGTGCGAGCCGTCGCGCACGGCAATCATCGCGCCGATCATCACGATCCACATGAAGCAGAAGCGCGCCACCTCCTCGGTCCAGATGTAGCGCGGGATCAGGCCGGTGTAGCGCGAGAAGATCTGCAGCGACACCGGCACGATCAGCAGGCCCATGAGCAATGTGAGGGCGACCTGCAGGATCCGGTAGTAGCCGTTCAGGAGCTTTTTCATCGCGGATGGCGAGGGAAAGGGAAGATGGGGCGAGCGGCGGGGCCGAGGGCTGTTGCCCCGGCCCCGCCTCTGCCCGCTTGGGAGGCTCTGGCTTTACTTGATGGCGTTGACCGCCTCGAGCACGGACTCCGCGCCCAGCTCCTTGGCGTATTCGATCTTCACCGGCTCGGCCAGCTCGAGCAGCGTGGCGCGATCGGCGAAGGCGTGGGTGCGCAGCTTGCCCTCGGACTGCATGCGCTGCAGCTTGGCTTCGTCCTCGCTCGACTCGATCTGCCGGCCGTAGGCACCGGCTTCCTTGCCGGCCTTGAGGATCGCAGCCTGCAAATCCTCGGGCAGCCGGTTGAAGGTCTTGCCGCTGAAGGCGATCGGCCGAACGGTGATGGCGTGCTGGGTCAGCGAGATCTCCGGCCCGACCTCGTAGAACTTCATCTGCTCGATGCCGGCGGCCTCGTTCTCGGCGGCATCGATCACGCCGGTCTGGATCGCGTTGTAGACCTCGCTGTAGGCGATCACCGTCGGCGCGGTGGTGATGGCATCGAAGATGCGGGTCTGGATCGGCGCGCCCATGACGCGGATCGGCAAGCCCTTGAGATCGTCCATGGCCGTCACCGGCTTGTTGACGATCAGGTTGCGCGTGCCGCCGCCGGCGTAGCCGATCAGCATGACGTCGGCCGTCTTGGCGATGTCGTCGGCGATCGGCTGCAGGGCGTTGCCGTCCAGCACCTTGTTCCAGTGGTCGAGATCGCGGAACAGGAAGGGCATGTCCATCAAGGGCGCCTTCTTGGAGAAGGTCGACATGTGCGAGGGCGCGACGATCGCGTAGTCGACCGAGATGCCCTGGCTCATGTAGGCGAAGTAGTCCTTCTCCAGGCCGAGCTCGCTGTTGCGATGCAGGACGAACTCGATCGGCTTGCCGTAGTACTGCTTCACCAGCTCTTCGAATTTCAGCAGGGTCCGGTTGAAGGCGTGGTTGTCGTCGAACTGGGTGGCCCCGTGCAGCGTGATGTCGGCCGCCTTGGCCGAATCCGGCGCGAGGCCGGGGGCCAGGGCGAGCAAAGCAGCGCAGGCGAGAAATCCACCTAATTGCCTGAAACGCTTGGTCATTATCTGTTCCTCCTAGCGGTCTTTTGTTCTTGGATTGTCGCAGGAGCTTAGCACCGATCCCGGCGCGGGGATGCCGGAAATTCGAGGTCCGCGGACGCTCCTGACCGCAACGCTCTTGCCCAATGCCGCCGAAGGCGC
>JAKSDN010001053.1 GCA_022360075.1 Kiloniellales bacterium
ATAGTCGGCGAGGATCGTGCCGCGCGGGGTCTCGACACCCTTGATCCGGCCATTCTCGACGATCAGGCCGGTGGCGGGGGTATTGGCGAAGGCCTTCAGCTTGCCGCTCTTCTCGGCCTCTTCGGCCAGAATGCCGGCGACCGTCTGCGAGCGGGGGGCGACGAGCCCGGCATCGGGATCCCACATGCCGCCCTGCACCAGGTCCTCCTCGAGCAGCGGGAACTTCTCCTTGATCTCGGCCGGGGTCACGAGCCGCGCGCCGGTGCCGAAGGCCTTTCCGGAAGCGACCTTGCGCTTGATCTCGTCCATCCGGGCATCATCGCCGACCCTAGCGATTTCGAGCCCGCCCACCTTGGCGTAGTGCCCCATCCTTTCGTAGAAGTCGATGGAGTAGAGGGTGGTCCAGCAGGAGAGGAAATCGTGGCTGGTCGCATAGCAGAAGTCCGAGGCGTGCGAGGTCGAGCCGATGTCCGTCGGGATCGCCGATTTGTCGATGCCGACGATGTCGTCCCAGCCCCGCTCGATCAGGTGGTGGGCCACCGAGGCGCCCACGATCCCACCGAGGCCGACGATGACGACCTTCGCCTCTTGCGGAAACTCAGCCATTTGCCCTCTCCCGAAACTGGGCCGCCTCCCTTTCGCTCAGGCCCGAGTTTAGGCGCGAAAATGGCGCAAGCCCAAGGCCCCGGACGGACAGATTGCGACCTGGGAGCGAGGGAAAGCGACATGGAGCGGGTGGGGCGCGCGGCTTGCGCCCCGGCGAACGCGGAACGTCCCGCTAACGCCGGATCACCTGCCCGTTTCCGTCGTCCGAAGCGCTGCCGTGCTCGAAGGCCACGGCGCCGTTGACCAGGACGCGGTCGATGCCGATGGAGGCGCGTGTCGGCTCGGCGAAGGTCGCGGCGTCTTTGACCGTGTCGGGGTCGAACAGGACGATGTCGGCGAAATTGCCGGGTTGGATCTCGCCGCGCTCCTTCAGACCGAAGGTGCGGGCCGAAAGCCCGCTCATCTTGTGCACCGCGATCTCGAGGGGGAACAAGCCGACATCGCGGCTGTAGTGCCCGAGGACCCGGGGAAAGGTGCCCCAAAGGCGCGGATGGGGGTGCGCGTCGTGGGGCAGGCCGTCGGAGCCGATCATCGTCGGGGGGTAGGCGAGGATGCGCCGCACGTCTTCCTCGTCCATCTGGAAATAGACCGCCCCCGCGGGGTGAAGGCGCTCGGCGGCTTCGCGCAGGCCGCAGTTCCAGTCCCCGGCGATCTCCGCGAGATCGCGGCCGCCGGCCTCGGGGTAGGGCTGCGACCAGGTGACCATGACGCCGATCCGCTCGTCGACCCAATCGGGATCGAGCACGGTCGAGCCGGCGCTGTAGGGATAGGCGTCGAGGCCGATCGTATGGTGCCGCCTGGCCTCCTCGATCGCCCGCAGGGATTTGACGCTCTTTCCATAGTTCTGCGGGCGGCAGACCTTGTGGTGGGAGATGACCAGCGGCGTGCAGGCCTCGTGCGCCGTCTCGAAGGCCTCCTCCAGGGATTCCAGCAGGCCGTCGTCCTCGTTCCGCAAATGGGAAACGTAGAGGCCGCCGGTCTCGGCCAGCACGCCGGCGACGGCGGCCAGCTCTGCTTTCGGCGCGGCGGCGCTGGGCTTGTAGAACACGCCCGAGCTCATGCCGAGGGCGCCGGCCGCCATGGCGCCGCGCAGACGAGTCCGCATGGCCTCGGTCTCCGCCGCCGTCGCCGGGCGGTCGAGCTGTCCGTTCATGGTGGACAGGCGGAGGGTGCCGTGACCGACGAGGGCCGCCACGTTGACATTGGGCCGGGCGGCCTCCACCGCGCTCAAGTAGGCGGCCATGTCGCCGTATCGATAGGCGGAGCGGTCGCCGAGCAGGTTGTGCGGCGGTGGCGGATCGAGGTCCGCGATGGGCGCGAGGGAGATCCCGCAGTTGCCGACGATGACGCTGGTGACGCCCTGGCTGACCTTGGCCGTCATGCGCGGCTCGGCCAGCACGGCATTGTCGTCGTGGGTATGGACATCGATGAAGCCGGGCGCGACGACCAGGCCGCTGGCGTCGATCTCTCGCCGTGCCGTCACACCCGGTGGCAGATCGGGATCGCCTAGCGCCGCAATCCGGTCGCCGTCCACCGCGACGTCGGCGCGGCGCCGGGGGCGGCCAGTGCCGTCAATCAATGTGCCGTTTCGGATGATGACGTCGCATTCGGCGGTCTTGCGCATCGTTTGTCCGTTTTCCGTCATTTGCCCGTTACCGGCCAAGGCCAAATCCCCTTCGCCGAGGTGCGAGAGGATTGCCGGCCTCTAGGCGTAGCCAAAAAGCCGCGGCAGGAAGAGGACCATGTCCTCGAAGTAGATGACGACGAAGAGAACCGCGATCTCGGCGAGGACGAAGGGCAGGATCTCCCTGACGATCGGCCTCAAGGGAATCCGCGCGATGCCCGATGCGACGAAGAGACAGGCGCCCAGGGGCGGGGTGATCAAGCCGATGTTGAGGTTCGTGACCATGATGATCCCGAAATGGAGGGGATCCACGCCGGCTTCGATCGCCAGCGGCGCCATGATGGCGGCAAGCATGATCAAGGCGGCGGTGATGTCCATGAACATCCCCACCACGAGCAGGACAACGTTGATCAGAAACAGCAGGAGGTACTTGTTTTCCGTGATGCTCAGGATCGCGTCGGCGATCTGATCGGGGATTTTCTCGCTCGCCATCAGCCAGCTCAGGATGCCGGCGCAGGCCAGGATCATGAGGATCATGCCCTGGGACAGAACGGTCTCCTTCAGGGCGAGCCAGAGGTCCTTGAAGGACAGCCGCCTGAAGATAAAGCCGATGGCGATGGCGTAGAGAACGGCGACGGCGGCGGCTTCGGTCGGCGTGAACACGCCGCCGAGGATGCCGCCTAGGATGATGATCGGCATCATCAGCGCGGGCAGGCTCTTGACGAAGCGGTCGCCAAGCTCGTTGACGGAGAAGCTGTCCTGCTTCGGATAGTTGCGTTTCTTGGCGATGACGTAGGTGACGACCATCAAGGTGACGCCGAACAGGAGGCCCGGCAGGATGCCGGCGACGAAGAGGCCCGCGATGGAGACGTTCATCAAGGAGCCGTAGATCACCATGATGATGCTCGGCGGGATGATCGGCCCGATGACCGAGGAGGCGGCGGTGACGGCGGCGGCGAACTCCTTGGAGTAGCCCGCCTTCTTCATCGCGGGAATGAGGACGGATCCCAGGGCGGCGGTGTCCGCCACGGCCGAGCCCGTGAGGCCGGCGAATAGGATGCTGCCAACGATGTTCACGTGGGCCAGACCGCCTCTGACCCAGCCGATGCAGGCCTCGGCGAAGCGGACCAGCGCCGTGGTTATGCCGGTCCGGTTCATGATCGAGCCCGCCAGCATGAAAAACGGCATCGCCATGATCACGAAGCTGTTGATGCCGCTGAACATGCGCTGCGGCAGGATCTCCATCATGAAGACCATGTCCAGCTTGTAGAGCAATGCCAGGCCGGTGATGCCGAGCGAGAAGCTGATG
>JAKSDN010000612.1 GCA_022360075.1 Kiloniellales bacterium
CTCGACCGCGGCCACCGCCCCGCCCATGGCCTCGATGCGGACAAGCTCGGCGCGCGCCTCCTCGGCGAGCGCGGCGACCTTGGCCTCGACCACCGGCGAGCCGGTGAAAAGGTCGCCGTACTCCAGCAGGTCGGTCTCGTAGGCGACGATCTGCTGCAGGCGCAGCGACCATTGCCGGTCCCAGGGCCGCGGCAGCCCGAGCGCCTCGTTCCAGGCCGGGAGCTGCACGGCGCGGGCGCGCGCGTCCTTGGAGAGCACCACGGCCAGCATCTCCAGCAGGATGCGATAGACGTTGTTCTCGGGCTGCTGCTCGGTGAGGCCCAGGGAGTTGACCTGCACGCCGTAGCGGAAACGCCGGTACTTCGCCTCCGCGACGCCGTAGCGCTCACGGCAGATCTCGTCCCACATCGCCGTGAAGGCGCGCATCTTGCACATCTCGGTGACAAAGCGCACGCCGGCATTGACGAAGAACGACATGCGGCCGACCACGCGCGGGAAATCCGCCTCGGGCACCTGACCCGTGTCGCGCACGGCATCGAGGACCGCGATGGCGACGGCGAGCGCGTAGGCCAGCTCCTGGGTCGGCGTCGCCCCGGCCTCCTGCAGGTGGTAGGAGCAGACGTTGACCGGGTTCCACTTCGGAATCTCGGCCACGGTGAAGGCGACCACGTCGCCGATCAGCTTCATCGAGGGCTGCGGCGGGAAGATGTGGGTGCCGCGCGAAAGGTATTCCTTGATGATGTCGTTCTGGGTCGTGCCCGAGAGCGCGTCGCGCGCCACGCCCTGGCGCTCGGCCGTCGCCACGTAGAGCGCGAGCAGCCAGGCCGCCGGCGCGTTGATGGTCATGGAGGTGTTCATGCGCGCGAGCGGGATGCCCTCGAGCAGCGTGGTCATGTCGCCGAGATGGGCGACCGGCACGCCGACCTTGCCGACCTCGCCCTTGGCCAGGGGATGGTCCGAGTCGTAGCCGGTCTGGGTCGGCAGATCGAAGGCGATCGAAAGCCCGGTCTGGCCGCTCGCCAGATTTTTGCGATAGAGCGCGTTCGAGGCCGCCGCCGTCGAGTGCCCGGCGTAGGTGCGGATCAGCCAGGGCTTGTCGCGATGCTGCGCCGCCGCATTCGCCCCTCGATCGGCCGCCTTCCCATCCCGCTCGCTCATCGTCCGCACCTCCGATTCGTCACGATCCATCAAAGCATACCAGATAAACGCAACAAAATTACTACATCATCATAGTTAATGAAAGAAAGCTGTTTGTGCATTGCAAAAAACCCGACCCAGGTCTAAGAGTCAAGCCTCGGACCCGGGCGATGGCAACCCCGGGATGGTAACATGACGGCTCGTCAAGCGGTTGGCGGGTGGCGAGGTAAAGAGCGCCGAGCGGCGCGCGAGACGGAGGGTTGAAAGGCCATGTCTGAGACGGTCGAGGTCCTGGATCCGACTGCCGGTCTGGAGAAGAAGGATCTGTACGAGGTCGGCGAGATTCCGCCGATCGGCCATGTGCCGAAGCAGATGTACGCCTGGCTGATCCGGCGCCAGCGCCACGGCCCGCCCGAAGAGGCCATGCAGGTCGAGGTGGTCGACGTGCCGGAGCTCGACAGCCACGACGTGCTGGTCTTGGTGATGGCCGCGGGCGTCAACTACAACGGCATTTGGGCTGGCCTCGGCGTGCCGGTCTCGCCCTTCGATATTCACAAGGCCGAGTACCACATCGCCGGCTCGGACGCCTCGGGCATCGTCTATGCCGTCGGCTCCAAGGTGAAGCGCTGGAAGGTCGGCGACGAGGTCGTCATCCACTGCAACCAGGACGACGGCGACGACGAGGAATGCAACGGCGGCGATCCGATGTATTCCCCGACCCAGCGGATCTGGGGCTATGAGACGCCGGACGGCAGCTTTGCGCAGTTCACCAATGTGCAGGCGCAGCAGCTGATGCCGCGTCCCAAGCACCTGACCTGGGAAGAAA
>JAKSDN010000925.1 GCA_022360075.1 Kiloniellales bacterium
GGCTTCGGCGCATTGGCGGACCAGGCCGAGCAGCTCCTTCAGGGCCGGCAGGACGGCGGCGAAGTCGCTCTTCGGCCGGGCCTCGCGCCAGGCCATCTCGCAGCGCTTGCAGGCGCGCGACAGCGCCTCGACCAGCTCGGCGTCGAGCGCGGTGGCGTGCAGGTACTCGCGGCGCATCTCGCGCAGGTTGGCGCCGCGCCAGGGATCGAGCGCGTCGGCCTTCTCCTCGGCCTCGGCGAAGAGCTCGGCCATGGCCGGCTCGGTGATCAGCTCGTGGCAGGTCACGTCGAGCGCGGCGAGCTGCTCGGTGCGCGCCTCGATGCCGCCGGATGGCATGACAGTCGACATATCCCAGTGCAGCACCGCGGCAGCCTCGCGCAGGGCATAGAGGCGGCGAAAGCGCGATTCCAGGGAGCCGTAAGCGGCGGGCGGCGGGGCGCTTTCGGCGGTCGAGGGCAGGGTCATGGCGGGCTCCGAAAAGGCAGGCGGCGCTCAGCCCGGCGCGGGCGGCCGCCGCAGCGAGACCAGGACGTAGATCACGATCAGCGCGACGGCGAGCGCGAACCAGGTCAGCGCGTATTGGAGATGATCGTTGCGCAGATCGACCTCGGTCGCGAGCGCAATCGGCAGGCCGCCGGGAACCTCGACCGGCGCAGCGACGGCATAGAATTCGAGCACCGGCCGCTCGATCCCGGCGGCCTCGGCCATGGCCGGCAGGTCGAGCCAGATCCAGTGGTTCTGCACCGCATCGTTGTCGGGCCGGAGGAAGGCCCGGCCCTTCCAGCCGCCCGTGCGCAGCACCGCCTCCAGCACGACACGGCCCTCGACCTGGCCGTCGGCGCGGCTTGCCGGGTCTCTGCGCTCCGGCGGCACCCAGCCGCGGTCGACCAGGAGCGCGCGGCCGTCGTCCAGCAGCAGCGGTGTCACGACATGGAAACCGACGACGCGCTTGTGCACCCGGCCGCCGAGGTAAAGCTCGCGGTCGTGCAGGAAGCGCCCGGCGAGCTCGACCCGCCTGAACTGGAATTCGGCCGGGTCGTCGAGATTTGCCGGCATTGCGATGGGCGTGGCCGACAGACGGCCCTGGCGCTCGGCGATCATGGCGTTCTTCCAGTCCAGGCGCTGAAGCTGCCAGATCCCCAGCGCGATCAAGATGGCAAGAGCGCCCAGCGTGCAGAGCGTCAGCCAGAGGGTCGGCCGGAAACGGCGTCTCGGCTCAGAGTCCTCGGATCGCGGCGCCATCGCCCTTGATCTCAATCGTAGTCCTCGGTGCCGCTGTCGCTCGCCTTGTTCTGGTACTGCAGGGCGATCAGGGTCGCCTTGATGGGCCGCAGCAGGCCGAGCGTGCCACCCAGGATCACCGGCGGCCAGATCACCAGGTGCAGCCAATAGGGCGGCGCGAGGGAGGCCTCGAACAGCAGGGCGAGCGGTACCACGACGGCACCCAGGATGAAGATCGCGAAGACCGCCGGCCCGTCGCCGCTGTCGGCCTTGCGCAGGTCGAGACCACAGGCCGTGCAGCTCTCCGCGAGCGTGAGGAAACCGTTGTAGAGCTTGCCGCGGCCGCAGCGCGGGCATTTGCAGCCGAGCCCGGCGGCGAAAGGCGAGACCCGGGGGAAATAGCCCTGGACCATCATGCTCCCGAGATGGCGCCGCCGCAGCCCGGCCGCGGCGGCCTGCATAAGCGGCTCAGCCGCCCCACCAGTAGACGCAGACGAAGAGGAACAGCCAGACCACGTCGACGAAGTGCCAATACCAGGCCGCCGCCTCGAAGCCGAAATGGTGATCCGGCTTGAAATGGCCGGACATGGCCCGGAACAGGCACACGGTCAGGAAGATCGTGCCGATGATCACGTGAAAGCCGTGAAAGCCGGTCGCCATATAGAAGGTCGAGGAGTAGATGCCGTCGGTGAAGCCGAAGGCGGCGTGGCTGTACTCGTAGGCCTGCAGGGCGGTGAAGAGGACGCCGAGGATCACCGTCAGCAACAGGCCGCGGATCGTGTTGCGCCGATCGCCGTGCTGCAGGGCGTGGTGCGCCCAGGTCACCGTGCAGCCGGACAGCAGCAGGACCAGCGTATTGAGGAAGGGGATGTCGAAGGCCTCGAAGACCTCGACGCCCTCGGGCGGCCAGGTGAAGCCGGTCGCCTCCTTGGGGAAGAGCGAGGCATCGAAGAAGGCCCAGAAGAAGGCGGCGAAGAACATCACCTCAGAGGCGATGAACAGCAGCATGCCGTAGCGCAGGCCGAGCTGGACGATCGGCGTGTGATGGCCCTGGAACTCGCCCTCGCGCACCACGTCGCGCCACCACAGGTACATGGTCAAGAGCACCAGCACGACACCGATCGGAATCAGCCAGGCGGTAATCTCGTGCATGAAGAGCACCATGCCGACCGCGAGCGTGCCGCCGGCAATGGCACCGACCAGCGGCCAGGGGCTCGGGTCCACCAGATGGTAGGGGTGCTTCTGCTGGTGCGTGTCAGCCTGGGCTTCGCTCATTTCAGTCCCCTCGTCATGTCGGCCTTTGGCCGGCCTTGTCGTGTCGCGGTGCTGCGCTCAGTCGGTTTCGATGCGGGTATCCGCGGCGAGTTGCCGAGGAGCGGCGGCTTGCTCGGCCGGCTCGGCTTCGTCCAGGTCGCGGAAGAAGGTATAGGACAAGGTGATGGTCTGCACGTCGTCCAGATTGCGGTCGTCCATGATCGCCGGATCGACGAAGAAGGAGACTCCCATATCCATCGCCTCGCCGGGCAGCAGGCGCTGCTCCTCGAAGCAGAAGCACTGCACCTTGTTGAAGTATTGGCCGGCCTTGAGCGGCGTGACGTTGAAGGTGGCGGTTCCGGTCGACGGCTGGCCCGAGTCGTTGCGCGCGCGGTAGAAGACGAGCCCGGACTCGCCGACCCGCACCTGGACCTCGCGCTGCTCCGGCTGGAAGTGCCAAGGCAGAGAGGGGCTGATATCGGCGTTGAAGCGCACCGTGATGACCCGGTCGACGATCGTATCCGGCAGGCTTTCCGCCACCTGGGTGGTGCCGCCGAAGCCCGTTACCTGGCAGAACAGGCGGTAGAGCGGCACGGAGGCGAAGGCGAGCCCGATCATGCCGCAGACCACGCCGCCCAGCAGCGCGGCGACGCGCAGATTGCGGCCCTGCATTCGCTTTTGCTCACTCAGTCCCGTTTCAGCCATGTCTCACCCGGATCCCATGCGAACGACGGCGGTGAAATAAACCACGACGACGAAGGCCACGAGCACGACCAGCATGACCCAGTTCTTGGTCCGCTGGCGCCGGCGCATCTCCTGGCCGCTTTGGGGCTCGCTCATCGTCTTACCAAGCCAGGGCGCTCAGCGGGCCCGCACCGAGGAGCCCGGCGCCGCGATCGACGATCAGCAGCGCGAAGAGCGCAAAGAGATAGAGGATCGAAAAGCCGAACATCTGGCGCGCCGCGCGGTCACCCCGGTCACTCATGACCCGCAGCGCCAGCAACACGAAGAGGCCGCCCAGGACGCTGGCGACGGCGCCGTAGAGCCAGCCCGCCATGCCCAGCGCGCAGGGCGCCAGGGCGAGCGGGAAGAGCGCGAGCGTGTAGATCAGCATCTGGCGCTTGGTCGCCGCCTTGCCGGCGACGTTGGGCAGCATCGGGATGCCGGCCCGCGCGTAGTCGCCCTCGCGATAGAGCGCCAGGGCCCAGAAGTGCGGCGGCGTCCACATGAAAATCAGCAGGAAGAGCAAGACGGACTCGAGGCTCACGGTCCCGGTGACCGCGGCCCAGCCGATCATCGGTGGGAAGGCCCCGGCCGCCCCGCCGATCACGATGTTCTGCGGCGTGCGGCGCTTCAGCCAAACCGTGTAGACGAAGACGTAGAAGCCGGTCGCGGTCGCCAGCAGCGCCGCCGCGATCCAGTTGACCGCAAGGCCCATGAGCATGACCGAGAAGAGGCTGAGCACCGTCCCGAAGGCGAGCGCCTCGGCCGGCGGCACCCGGCCGGCGGGGATCGGCCGCTGCGCGGTGCGGGCCATCTTCGCGTCGATGTCGGCGTCGTACCACATGTTGATGGCGCCCGAGGCGCCAGCGCCGACGGCGATGCACATGAGCGCCGCCGCGGCCAGCACCGGGTGCATCTCGCCC
>JAKSDN010000708.1 GCA_022360075.1 Kiloniellales bacterium
ACCCGCAGGCGGCTTTCGATGTCGTCGGGGTAGGTGTCGGCCAGCATCTGGAAGATGCCGTGGGCGACGATGATCTTGCCGACGCTGCCCGGGTTCTGGACGTAGTCGCCGTTGTGCTCGGCATAGCGCGGATTGGCCGGATCTGACAGGTCGAGCACCGAGATGCCGTAGCGGCTGGCGTTGCCACCGAGCAGGGCGCGGATCTGCGCGGTGAAGTCCGGGTCGGCCTTGGGTAGCTCCAGGTCCCGGTGGTCGAGCAGGCGCAGGTCGACCTGATCGACCGACATCAGCTCGCCGTAGACCTTCTTCTTGCCCTTGATCTTGCCCTCGTGGGCCAGGCGGGCCTGCTCCAGGCGGCGGATGCCGCTCTCCTCGCTGCCGTAGAGTGGATAAGCGCCCGCGTCCTTGATCGCGGGGCTTTGCGGCGACAGCAGCAGTGCGAAGGCCAGCAGGGTCAGGGTCGCGCCGGCGCGCGGGATGAAGCGGATCATGGCGCTCACTCCTTGGGGATTTCGTTGAGATCGACGGCGACGCTCGCGAGATCCTTCATGCCGGCGTCGAGCGACTTGAGATAGTCGCTGCTGCGCGCCTTGGCGCTCTCGAGGAAGGGGCGGATCTGGAACAGGCGCAGCTCGCCGTCCTGGAAGCCGAATTCGATGTCGGCCGGGGCCGGTTGGCCCTGGGCGTCGACGATGGCCGGAAAGCGCTGTGGCAGCTCACGGGAGAGCGCGATCAGGCGCTCGACCTCGGGCGGCTGCAGTACCGCGTCGGTGGCGGAGACCGGCAGCTTGGCGACGCCGCCCGCAGGATCGACCTGGCGGCGCAGCGGGGCCGTGGCCTGGGCCAGCAGTCTGACCACGCCGCTCGCGGTGTCGATGCGCAGGGACTCCGCGGCCTGGCCGTCGACCGCGCCCCCGACGCCCTCGTTGATCGCGACCGAGAGCCAGCCCTTGGCGCCGCTGTCGATGTCTTGCGTGACCAGCACGCCGGACTTGTCGGCGTTGACGCTGCGCAGCAGCAGGACGGCCGGATAGACGTGCTCGGGCTGGTCCATGTGCGACTGGCGCCAGGCGAAGGCGCGCGCCGTGAAGGGCGAGGCCCAGACCCGCGGGATCGCCGCCAGGATGTTCGCCACGCCGACCACGTTGGGCACGGTCAGGTTCAGGCCGGCGCCGGTGAAGCCGGGCAGGTCCTCGACGTTGGTGTCGCTGCGCACGAAGACGCCGTAGCTGCCGTCCGGCCCGAAGACCTTGGCCATGGCGGCGCTGAGCTGCTGGCGGAAGGCGGCGCCGGCATCG
>JAKSDN010001460.1 GCA_022360075.1 Kiloniellales bacterium
AACGGTGCCATCAGCCACAGATTGCCGGTCACTTGGCTCAAGAAGGCAACCGCGCCGATTGCGATCATGCCACCGATGCCTGCCTTGAAGACATGCACGCGCCCCATGGCCGGCTGACGCCGCTGAAGATATGTCCTCATCGGAGTCTGCCTGAAATGGATCCCGTCGCCTACCAGCGGGCTTTCAGCGTCGCGAAGGCTTGGGCTGGGGCTCCGTAGGAGATGTTGTTGTCATTGTGCGAGGAGATCCAGTACTCCGTGTCGAACATGTTCTCGATATTGACTTGCGCCGACCAGTGCTCGTTGAAGTCATAGAAGACTGCGCTATCGAACCGCGTGTAGCTCGGCACCTTGACGCCGTTCGACGCCTCGGGGAACCAGCTTCCCTGGTAGATCACGCCGAGGCCGACGCCCCATTTCTCGGTGAGCTGATACTTGTTCCACATGGAGAACGTATCGACCGGAACCGATTCCACGGAGTTGCCCACCAGCGCAGTACGATCGCCGGCGAACAGTATCTCGGAGTCCGTGTGGGCGTAGCCGCCAAAGACCTGCCATTTGTCGGTCAGATAGCCGCTGATCTCCAACTCCTTGCCGCGGGTGCGCGTCAGCCCCCGGGCAAACGTGTCTGGGCCGATGGTCACGGGCTGATTGTCACGGTCGAGCTGGTAAATGGCGCCCTGCATGAGCAGCCTCGGCCGGAGGGTCCACTTGAAGCCCATCTCGTAGTTCTCAAACGTCTCCGGCTCCAGCTCGGACGCGGTGACGCTGAGCGCGCCGAAATTGTCGCCGTTCGCCGGCAAGAACGACTTGGCGTAGCTCGTGTAGACGTGGAACTGCTCCCACGGCTTGATCACGGCGCCCGCGCGCGGCGACCAGACGTCGTCGACCCGTGAGGTCGTGAAGCCGTTCAGAGTGTCTTCAAAGTCCACGTCGAACCGGTCGAAGCGGACACCGCCGATCAGCTCGAAATAGCGCGTGATCTCGAACTGATCCTGGATGAAGGCGCTGGACGTGTTCAAATCGGTGAGCCGCCGCCGGGTCGGCTGGTTGTAGCGGGTGCGCGTGAAGACGGTGGGATTTGCGACCGGCACATCGAGGGTGAAGATGCCCGAGCCGGTTGGCCCGAACTCTGGCAGGTTGCGGGCCTCGCTGTTGTCTTGCACGCCGAATTCGAGGCCGGCCACCAGCGTATGGCGGAAGTGCCGGCCATGGGCGAACGAATAGGAGAAGTCCGTCTGATTGACGAAGTTCTGGCGCGCGACGATGCTCTGATAGCCGTCGAGCTCAACCAGGCCCGGGCCGGGCGCGTCAACCGCCGAGCTGGCGAAGACGTTCTCATACGCCTTGTCGTAGTCGGCGTAGAAGGTGTGATTGCGGATCTGCAATCCGCCAAGGGTCTCGTGCTCGAACGTCGCCGTTGCCACATGACCGTCAAATGTCGTGAAGCTGGCATTCGGCTGGCCGAAGAACAGGTCGAGGGGAGCGTTGAACGGCTTGTTCATGAATGACGGGCCGCCGCGATCCACGTTCTGGTCGTGGGTCTTGTACTCGTAGCTGAAATGCAGCGTCGTCCTCTCCCCAAGCCTGAAGCCCAAGGTCGGGTTGAGACCGTAGCGCTCCATCCAGGAGAAATCGCGGAAAGTGTCGGAATCCTCGTACATGGCATTAAGCCGGATGGCGGCGTTGGGCGAGATGGCTTGGCCCACATCGGCGGTGCCGCGGTAGCGATTCCAGCTTCCGAGCTGAAGCGTGCCTTCGTAGATCGGAATGCCGTCGGCGCGCTTGGTGACGCGGTTGATCACGCCGCCGCCGCCACCACGGCCGAAGATCATGGCGTTGGGACCTTTCAGCACCTCGATGGTCTGGACGTTGTAGAGGTCGCGGAAGGTCTCGATGTCGTCACGCACGCCGTCCACGAAGAAGTCCGCGGTCGTCTCTTGTCCGCGGAAGGTGAGCTGGTCACGGTGGTTCTCGCCTTGCTGGACGGCGATGCCCGGGACGTAGAGGAGGGCTTGGCCGAGCGTGTTGGCGCCCTGGTCTTCCGCCAGCTCTTCGGGGATGATCGACACCGAGCCAGGGATGTTCATGATGAGCGTGTTGGTCTTGGTCGCCGAGGATGTAC
>JAKSDN010000202.1 GCA_022360075.1 Kiloniellales bacterium
CGAGCCATCGCCGGAGCTGCTCGCCGAACTGCGCGAGGTCTCCAACCTGATGAAGGACGGCGGCTGAGGGCCGGCGCAGGACGTTCGCACGGAGCCCTAGTACCCACTATCGCGAGAGGATGATACGTGTGATCGCTGGTCATGGCTTTTGGGTAGGAGAGGACGCGCCGGCGGTGTTGACCACCGTCAAGTGTTCTCGACGCCCGCCAAAAGCCAAGAGCAGCGACCGTCAGGCGGCGCTCTCCGCCCCTCGGACGTCGTCGCGCGATTCTTGTGGTGGGGCCACACCACGGCGAACCGCGCTCCTAGCCGAGGGGCGGATAGCGGCGTCACACGTGTCATCCTCTCGTGATAGTGGGTACTAGGCATCCGCTTCGTCCCATAGGCTGAAGTCGACCTTGCCGTGCAGAAGGGGTGCGGCCGTCAGCCAGAAGCCGGGATACCGGTCCCGCAACTTGGCGACCGCTCCCAGGGCCTCATCACGGGTAGCGAAAAGTCCGAAGCAGGTCGCGCCGCTGCCCGACATGCGCGCCAGCAGACAACCGGGCGCCGCGCTCAGTCCGCCTAGGAGCGTCTCGATGGCCGGCATCAGGGCGACGGCGGGCGCCTGCAAATCGTTTCCGGTGGCGCCCAGTGCCGTCGCCAGATCCGCGGCGTGGCACAGGACTCCGGGCCGACGCGCGGGCCCGGAAGCCGGGCCCCGATAGGCTTTGAAAACGCGCGCGGTCTCTAGCGGCTGTCCGGGATTGCCGAGCACCAGCCAGGCCGGTGGCAGGGGCGGCGCCCGCTCGATCTTCTCCCCGACTCCGGCCATGAAAGCCGGCCGGCCAAAGAGACAGATCGGCACGTCCGCGCCCAGATCCCGAGCGATCCCGTGTGCCTGCGCCCGGCTTGGCGCCACCTGCCACAAGGCCGAGAGACCATCGAGAGTCGCCGCCGCGTCGGCGGATCCGCCGCCGATCCCCGCCGCCACCGGCAGCCTTTTCTCGAGGCGAATGCGTGCTCCGGAGGCCACGCCGCAAGTCTCGGCCAGCCGCTGGGCCGCTTCGAGCACGAGGTTGCCGGGGCCCTTCGGAACCGCTGCCGCGAAAGGTCCGCAGATGTCGAGCGACAGCCGCTCGGCCGGCTCGAAGCTCAGGCGATCGCCGACCCCGAGGAACACGACCAGGCTGTCGAGCTCGTGATAGCCGTCGGGCCGGCGCCCGAGGACATGGAGGTAGAGGTTGACCTTGGCCCAGGCGTAGCGAACCACCGCGGCCTGCGCGGCGGCCCGCCGGGACTCGACATTCATGGGCTCAGATGTTCTTCGGCTCCGGCTCGAGCCCGTTCTTGATCTTGGCCTCGATCTTGGGAACCTCTTCGGTCTCGGGCTCCAGGCTCAAGGCACGCCGCCATTGGAAGCGCGCTTCCTGCAGGCGGCCGACCTGCCAGTAGGCGTCGCCCAGATGATCGTTGATGACGGGGTCCTGTGGCCGCAGCTCGACGGCCTTCTCGAGATGCTTGACCGCCTTGTCGAACTCGTCGAGCCGGTAGTAGGCCCAGCCCAGGCTGTCGACGATGAAGCCGTCGTTCGGGCGCAGCTCGACCGCGCGCGCGAGCATGCGCTTGGCCTCGTCCAGGTGCATCTTCTTCTCGACCCAGGAATAGGCCAGGTAGTTCATGACGTATGGCTGCTCCGGCTGCAGCTCCAAGGCCTCCAGGAAATCGGCTTCCGCGCGGTCCCAGTCCTTCGAGCGCTCCAGCGCGATGCCACGGAAATAGTGCATCGTCCAGTTCCGCTCGCCCGGCTCGTCGAGGCGCTCGAAGGCGCGGTCGTAGGCGGCGACGGCCTCTTCGAATCGCTCCTTCGTCCGCAGGAGGTTGCCCAGCCTGAACAGGGGCTCGTGGTAGTCCGGCCGATCGGTAGCCAGCGCCTCGAGTTCGCTGATCGCCTCGTCGGTGCGCTCGATGCGGTCCAGCTCTTCGGCGATGCGCAGGCGCGCGGTCCAGGTGAAGGGCGAGCCGGGATCGATCTGCCGATAGACGTCGATCGCCGCCTGGCTGCGCTCCTGGGACTCGAGGATCTCGCCAAGCAGAATCTTCGCGATCTCGAACTCCGGCTCGAGGCGGAGTGCGGCATGCAAGTGGACGAGCGCCATCTGCTCGGCCCGCTCCTGGCTCAGGAGACCGGCCAGATTGAACAGGCCTTCCGCCATGCCCTGCTTGTAGTCGGCGACCACGGGTTTCGGCTCTCCGGCGCGCGCGGCATGCTCCAAGGCGTCCTGGAACAGCACCGAGCCCGGATTGTCCGACAGATAGCGGTCATAGACCTCCCGCGCCTTCTCGGTCTGACCCTGACGCTCGAAGAAGTTGCCGATCAGCCAAGCCAGCCGCAGCGAGGCCTGGCCGGCCTTGGTGCGGGCGTCCTCGTAAGCCGGCCCGGCCTCGGCCGCACGGCCGCCGAGGTCGAGAACCAGGGCACGATGGAGCTGATAGAGCAGACCGAAGCCCTTGTCCTCGAGGTGGGACTCGAGCGTGGCCGCGCCTTCGTCGGTGTCGCCGCGGGCGACATGCAACCAGGCCTCCAGGATCGGCTTGGCGATCTTGTTGAGGCCCTTGTCCGCCAAGCTGGCGAGGCGCTCCGCCGCCGCCTCGTGGTCACCGCGGTCGACCGAGTCGACGGCCAGCACCATGTTGGCGATCGCGTGCTCCTCGTTCTGCTCGACGACCCGGCGCGCGAGCCGGACGGCCTCGACGTGGCGGCCGTCCGAGGCGACCAGCATGAAGGTCCGCTGCAGGAGGCTGAAGTCCTCGGGATCGTTCTTCAGCGCCAGCAGCATGAAGTCGGCGGCCGAGGAAAGGTCCTTCTCCTGGGTCGCGACCAGGCCGGCCAGATAGTCGCCGTAGGCCGAGGATGGCGCGGCTTCCCCACTTATGAAGCTGCCGCGGGTCTCGTCTTCGGCCGCCGCCACCAGCAAGGCTTCCCCGGCCGAGCGGCGGAACGCCGGATGCTGTGTGACCGCCTGGGCCAAGACCTTGTCACGGCTGTCGGTCGAAGCCGCCGCCACCAGCAGGATCTCGCCCGTCGAACGCCCGGCGGTCGGCCGCTCGAGCTCGGTGCAGGCGGCGAGCAGCAGCGACGCCGCCGCGGCTGTTGTCACAGTGAATCGCATGAGTTCACCAACAATTGGGCAGGAATTGACGCCAAAACGCGCTTCCTCTCCGATCGGCGGGAAAGTCTAGCCGAGGGCCAAGATCGGTCACAACGTTTCTTTCGCGCCTGCAACAAAACGTCGCCGGCAGTCTCGAGCCCGCTGGAATCGGTAGACCGGCCGGCGGCGCAGAGCAGGCTCGTTACATGTTGGGATAGTTCGGGCCGCCGCCACCCTCGGGCGTGACCCAATTGATGTTCTGCCGGGGATCCTTGATGTCGCAGGTTTTGCAATGCACGCAGTTCTGAGCGTTGATCTGTAGGCGTGGGTTGGAGCCGTCGCCGTCCCGCACGATCTCGTAGACCCCGGCCGGGCAGTAGCGCTGCTCCGGCGCATCGAACAGCTCGAGGTTATGCGCGACCGGGATCGCCGAGTCCTTGAGCTGCAAGTGGACCGGCTGATCCTCCTCGTGATTGGTGTTCGAAAGGTAAACCGAAGCGTTCTTGTCGAAGGTGATCTCGCCGTCGGGCTTGGGATAGGCGATCTTCGGCATCTGCGCGGCCGGCTTCAGCGCGCTGTGATCGGCGTGTCCGTGACGCAGGGTCCAGGGCGCCGTCCCGCCGAGCAGCTTGAGGTCGATGCCGCCGTAGAGCATGCCGCCGTACAGCCCCCATCGGGCGAAGGCGGGCCGGAAGTTGCGCGCCTTGCGCAGCTCCTCGTAGACCCAGGATGCCTCCAGCGCGCTCGGGTAAGCCTCCAGCCGGCCGTAGCCCTCGTCGCCGCCCTTCAGTGCGTCGAAAGCCGCCTCGGCCGCCAGCATGCCGCTTTTCATCGCGTTGTGGCTGCCTTTGATCTTGGGCACGTTGAGGAAGCCCGCGCCGCAGCCGATCAAGGCGCCGCCGGGAAAGACCAGCTTGGGGATCGACTGGAGGCCGCCCTCGTTGAGGGCCCGTGCGCCATAGGCGACGCGCTTGCCGCCCTCCAGCATCGGCCGGATCGCCGGATGCGTCTTGAAGCGCTGCATCTCGTCGTAGGGCGAGAGGTGCGGGTTCTGGTAATCCAGGCCGATGACGAACCCGACGTAGGCCTGGTTGTCCTCCAGGTGATAGATGAAGGAGCCGCCCCAGGTCTTGGGGTCCATCGGCCAGCCTGCGGTATGCATGACAAGCCCCTGCTTGTGCTTGGCCGGCTCCAGCTCCCAGAGTTCCTTGATCCCGATCCCGTAAGTCTGATGTTCGCAGTCGGCGCGCAGATCGAAGCGCTCGAACAGCGTCTTGGTGAGCGAGCCGCGGCAGCCTTCGCCGAACAGGGTGTACTTGGCGCGCAGCTCCATGCCGGGCTGGTAGCTGTCCTTCTGCGCGCCGTCCTTGCCGACGCCCATGTCGCCGGTCGCGACCCCCATGACCCGGCCCTGATCGTCATAGAGCACCTCGGAGGCCGCGAAACCCGGATAGATCTCCACGCCCAGCCCCTCGGCCTGCTCGGCCAGCCAGCGGCACACGTTGCCGAGCGAGACGATGTAGTTGCCCTGGTTGTGCATCTGCGCCGGCAGCGCCCAGACCGGAATGCTGATCGACCCGGACTCTCTCAGCAGAAGGAAGCGCTCTTCGCCCACCGGGGCGTTGAGCGGCGCACCTAGGTCCTTCCAGTCGGGCAGCAGCTCGTTCAGCGCCCGCGGCTCCAGGAC
Organism: Kiloniellales bacterium; assembly: GCA_022360075.1. The sequence continues at coordinate 4,819 of JAKSDN010000202.1, forward strand.
GGCCCCGGAGAGAATGTGTGCGCCGACCTCCGAGCCCTTCTCCAGCACGCAGACG
>JAKSDN010000322.1 GCA_022360075.1 Kiloniellales bacterium
TCGGTCAGGGTGGTCACGCCGTAGTTGACGCTGCGCGCCTGTTTGGCGGCTTCGTAGAGAATCCGCTGTTCGTTGGGATCCAGCTCCTGGAAGAACTTCTCGCTGACGGCGATGTACATCGGCCCATAGAGGTGCTCGGTCAGGGTCAGGTGCTCCTGGACCTCGTAGATCTTGAACGAGACGACGGCGCTGATCGGGTTGAAGTGGCCGTCGATCACCCCCGTCTGCATGGAGGTGTAGACTTCCGCAAAGGGCATCGGCGTCGGCGAGGCGCCCAGTTCCTTGAGGAAGGCGATGTAGCCGTCATGGGCGAGGGTCCTGATCTTCAGACCGGCGATATCCTCGGGATTGGGAATGGGCCGCTTGTTGGTCGTGAACGCCAGGAGGCCGCCGACTTCGCCGACTTCGAGGATGCGAACGCCCACCTCGTCGAGAATCATCTGCCTGTATTTCTCGCCGAACTCTCCCTGGAACATCTCGCGGGCCACGTTGATGTCGTTGTACAGGTAGGGGATCGCGAAGCTGGACAGCTTGGGCATCCAGCGGGTCAGGACGCCTTCCGTCGGCAGTCCCATTTGAATGCGGTTCTCGATCATCGATTCGACGACTTCCTCGGCCGTGCCCAGGACGCCGCCGGGATAGAGCTTCACTTCGATCTTGCCGGCTGACTTGGTTTCCACGACCGACTTGAAGGCGAAGGCGGTGGCATGCTCGTAATCTCTCTGGAGATCCGTGCCGCCGTAGTAGGCGAACCTGATCGTGTGCTCCGGCTTCGTGTCGGCGAGGGCCGCGTGATGGGCCGAAGCGGCCGAGGCCAGGGCGACGGCGGCGCCGAGCGCTCCACGGAACAGTTTCGAAAGTCTTGGCATCTCATGGTTCTCCCTATTGAAGGCGGCGCTATGCGCCCGATTGCTTGCGTCCATGTGCCCGTCGTTGGCGAAGGCTTGGCCAAGGACAGGCCTGGACTTCGAGACTCCGTCGTTCTTCGTCCTCGTTAGCGGTGTTCTCCTCTTCGCCAAGGTGCACAGGCCGCCTGGGCATCCCGAACGCCCTTGCGCGGCGTCACAGCACGGCGCTGTCTCCGGCGCCGCCTTCGGTGAAGAAAGACGGGAACCGCGTCCGCAACTCTTCGATCTGGCCGATGCTGACGTTGATGTGGTCGCGCATCAGCTTTCGTGCGCCCTCCGGGTCGTTCCGACTGATGCAGTCCGCGATCTGCCTGTGCTGGGGGACCCAGATTCTGTTGGGATTGTCGAGCTCGACCAGTTCAAGGGTGCGCAGCCGCGCCAAGGTTCCACGAACGCTGCTGATGTATTTCCAGACACCCGGCAGCCCGCTCAGCATGGCGACCATGTGGTGGAACTCGTTGTCCAGATCCCACACCCGGTCCAGATCGTTGGCGCGCGCCGCCGTGTCCTGCATTTCGCAGTTCATTTGCAGCCGGTGCGCGTCCGCCGGCGCGGTTCGCGCCGCCGCGCGGGCCGCCAGGTCGGGCTCGAGAGCCTGGCGGACGTAGATCGCTTCCAGCAGCACGGCGACATCGAGCTTCGATACGAAGGTGCCCACCTGTGGAATGACTTCGACCAGCCCTTCGCTGGCCAAGCGGATGAAGGCCTCCCTGACCGGTCCTCGGCTGACTCCGAGCGCCTCGGAAACCTCCGGTTCGGAAATCGACCGGCCCGGCGGGATGGCGAGCTGCCGAATGCCTCGGTGCAGAAGGTCGTAGACCTGGGCGCGGATGGGCAGGCCGCCCCGCAACATCTGGCGCGTCAAGGGAAGGCTCGGGTTTTCAGCGGCCGGGGAATCTGTCGTCTTATGCATGAATGGATGGGTTTCCTTGAATGACGCGTATCTCGGTGCTGTTCGTCGTGACGTCCCTGACACGCAGGCCCAGGGCCCTGGCGTTGGAGGCAGCGTTCCGGATTCGGCTATCTGACCAGCTTCTCCAGGGCCGGAAGCGATGGCTCGACAAGCGGTATGTCCTCGATGTCGACGAACCGCGCGGTTCCGGCCGTGTCTTTGAATCCAGAGCCGGTCACGATGCACACGGCCCGATCGCTCCGGGAGATCCCGTGGCTGTGCGCGTACTGGCGTAGACCGGCAAGGCCGACGGCGCCGGTCGGCTCGGCGAGGACTCCGTAGGAGGCGGCGAGGCTGTCCATCGCTTCGATGATCTGCTGGTCGGTGACGCTCAGAACCACGCCCCCCGATTGCCGCGCCGTTCTCAGGGTAAGCACGCCGTCGAACTCGTAGCCTTTCAGCTCGTCGGCGATGCCCGTGGCGATCGTGTTGGAATGCTCCCAGGCCTCCACCTGCTCCGCGCCGGCCTCGTAGGCGGCGGCGATCGGGGCGCAGCCTTCCGCCTGCACCCCGATCATGCGCGGCGGTGCATCGATCAGGCCCCAGCGGCGAAGGTCCAGAAAGCCCCGATAACATCCGGTCAGCAGGGGACCGGAGCCTATCGGGACGAAGACGTGGGTCGGTGCCCGGAAGTCGAGGTCCCTGAGCAACTCGTAGGCGACCGTCTTGTCACCCTCGAGCCCGAAGGGATTGCGGTAGGTGGTCGTCGCGCAAAGCCAGCCGTGTTCCGCGCTCAGGTCATTGGCCAGGGAAAGTGAATCGCTACAGCTCCCGGCAATGCGAACCACCTGCGCGCCGAAGGCCTTGATCGCCAGAAGCTTCTCGCGCGCCGTGGTTTGCGGGACGACCACGACCGCGTCGATGCCCGCCCGTGCGGCATAGGCCGACAGCGCCACGCCGGCATTTCCGGACGAGCCGGTCACCACCCTTTCCACGCCGTGCTGCTTGGCCATGCTGAGGATGACGGAAAGCGGGCGATCCTTGAACGCGCCGGTCGGGTTGAGCGTCTCGTTCTTCAGGAAGATCTCGCCTGCGATGCCATCGTCGCCACCGCCTGGAGTCTTCAGAAGGGGCGTACCGCCTTCGCCGAGGCCGACGACCGCGTCGCGCCGCTCCAGCGGCAGGAAATCGAAGAAGTCCCACATAGACCGCGCCGCGGTCAGGATCTCACGGGCCGACGACGGAGACAGCTCGTCGGAATCGTAGGCGACGCCCAATGGCCAGCCGCAACGTTCGCATTCGTAGGTCCGGACTCCCAGGGCATGTCCATGCCCGCAGTTCAGGCAATCCAGCCCGGACGCCCGCATCCGGTTCGCCGTCACGCCGTCAAGCATGGCCCTGTCCGCCTAGAGGTTGGCGCATACCCACCCTGATTCGTTTACTAGTAAACTTGTCAACTAGTCGACGCTACCATGAGCCAGCGTGTTCCGGCAAGGCCCATGGCTGCGGCGCTCGATGGCCCGCTTCCCGGCGGCGCCGTGAATCGACCGGAGCGCGTCGCGCTTTCGACAGAGGCGCCTTGATCCCGGCGCGACAAACTGCCTTTGCGTAGGTTGCGGGCCTATCTGGGGTTAGAATGAGGGCGATGGGTGAGGCGGCGATGGCGGACTCACAGGCAGGCGCGGCGGAAGGTCGGCGTGGTCGGCGCGGGCGCGGCGGCGGCGGGGCGGAAGCGCGGCGCGCGGTGCGCAGCGGCGGCGGGCTGAGGAAAAACCGCTTCATCTCGCGCAAGATCTCGGTCTTCGAGCCCCTGACCGACGAATCTCTCGAGCTGATCGAGAGCAATGCCGAGACGGTGCTCGAGGAAATCGGCATCGAGTTCCGCGACGACGAGGAGGCGCTGGCGATCTGGAAGGAGGCCGGGGCCGACGTCCAGGGCGAGCGCGTGCGCTTCCCGCGCGGGCTCTGCCGCAAGCTGATCGCCACCGCGCCCAAGAGCTTCACCCAGCACGCCCGCAACCCGGAGCGCAGCGTCACCATCGGCGGCAACAACACGGTCTTCGTGCCGGTCTACGGGCCGCCCTTCGTGCGCGACCTCGACCAGGGGCGGCGCTACGCCACCATCGAGGACTTCCGGAACTTCGTGAAACTGGCCTACATGGCGCCTGCGATGCACCACTCTGGCGGCACGGTCTGCGAACCCGTCGACATTCCGGTGAACAAGCGTCACCTGGACATGGTCTACAGCCA
>JAKSDN010000057.1 GCA_022360075.1 Kiloniellales bacterium
CCCGCGATGATCCAGCGCGGCTACTCGCCCGGGTTTGCCGGCGCGGTTGCCTCCACCGGGGGCACGATCGGCATCATGATACCGCCCTCGACGCCGATGATCTTCTATGGCGTCGCCGGCAATGTGTCGATCACCGACATGTTCATGGCCGGCATCCTGCCGGGACTCCTGGTCAGCGGGGCACTGATCGCCGTAAGCTGGTGGCTGTCGCGCCAGAGCGGTTATGGCGGTACCGGCGAGAGGCTATCGGCAGCGCGCTTCATGAGAGCCCTAAAGGGCGCGACCTTGGCGCTGCTTGCCCCGGTCATCATTCTTGGCGGTATCTATGGTGGCGTCTTCACGCCGACCGAGGCATCGGTCGTCGCGGTTGCCTATGCCCTCGTGGTCGGCGGGCTCGTCTACCGCGAACTAAGTTGGGACGACATTTACCGGGCGCTTCTGCATGCCGTCGTGGTCTGCGGCACCGTGACGATCATCGTCGGTCTTGCCGGCGGATTCGGGCGGGTGCTGACCACCTATCAGATCCCGCAGGCGATCGGCGCGGGGCTTCTGGAGATAACCGACAGCTGGATCGTCCTGCTCATCCTGATCGGGCTGACCCTTATTGTGATCGGCACATTCATGGAGACTCTGGCGACCATCATCATCCTGACGCCAATTCTGCTGCCGGTTGTGACCCAGGTCGGCGTAGATCCCATCCACTTCGGCATCCTGCTGATCATCACCTCCGAGATCAGCTTCCTCACGCCGCCGCTCGGGGCCAATCTCTTCGTGGCCATGCGGATCTCGGGCGCGTCGCTGGAGCAGGTGACGATGGCGGTGCTGCCTTTCATTGCCGCGCTGATCGTCATGACCGGATTACTGATCGTGCTGCCGCAGATCAGCACGTTCGTCCCCACGCTGCTCAGGTAGGCGCCGGATCGCGCGCATCCGTCGCGACCTTCACCGCAGTCGAGTGGCCGATCGTCGCGTTTCGAGAATGGCTTCTGCGGAAAGCGGGCCAGGAAAGAACCTCCGCCCCATCCTCGGCTGCCTCGACCAGATCGCCGAGGTGATCGGCTGACACCTCAAGGCAGCCTGATTGAGCGTAAGTTCATGACAGATCATCGATCGTGCCCGTTGTTGGCGGACGGGCGTGATCAATGACCGCGCGGGCGAACGATTCAAGGAACTCCATCAGAGCATCAGCAGCCTGTGCCGCCGCTTCGGTGTCACCCCGAGCCGCCGCCTGCATGAGCGCCGCGTGATAGGAGGCCGAGCGGACCACATCTTCGGGCTGCGCGTACAGATAGAAAAACCGCCGCGAGGCCGAATAAAGTGGCGCCACGGCGCGCTCGGCATAGGGATTGCGGCTGCATTGCCGGATGAACAGGCTGCAATCGCGGCCGAACCGGATGCTCTCCTTGTATTCTCCGGCTTCGGCCGCCCGGACCATCGCCTCCGCCAGATCCAGCATGCGCTGGCGCTCGCGCGTTGTGCGGTAACGAGCGGCGCGCACGGCCATCAGCCGCTCGATGCCACCGCGCACCTCCAACAGCAGCAACTGATGCTGCACGTTGATCTCGGTGACGAAAATCCCGCGCCGCGGCACGATGTTGATCAGATGTTCACTGGACAGACGCTGAAGCGCCTCGCGCACCGGCGTGCGGCCAATACCGATCTGCTGACTGATGGCGGCTTCCGAAATCCAGCTACCGGGCGCCAGCTCGGCGGTGACGATCATGTGCTCGATTCGCAGATAGGCCTTTTCCGTCAGGCTGGTCGACGATCCAGGGTCAACGCCCGCTGCCGTCGGCTGCTTCTGCGGGTCAGCAATGCTGCTGTGACCCTCGGCCGAATCGGAATTCATCGCGTTACCCTCATGTGTGGCATCGTCGCATCTGTGGGCGAACGTCCGGCTCCATACCGCAAGAGCCGCGTGTCCTTCACCAATATACGGCTAAAACATCACATACAGAACTGATCGTTAGCCACGAGCTTGCTGTGCCAACAAGGTGCCACCGCTAATGGCCATAGCCGCGATAGGCCTGATCCAGCACGGCACGGATGGCGCCGCCATCAAGCACAGCGGGATTGTTGGTCATATGGTGGGACTGGCCAATCAACGGCACAGCCGCCTCGAGCACCGATTCGTCGACGCCGAGCGCGGCGAGCGAAGGGGGTAGGTCAAGCGCCTTCACCAAGGATGCAATAGACCCGGGCAGATCGGCGACGCCGAAACCGGTGGCCACCCCGGCCACGTCGTCTGGCGCAAGACGATGGTTGGCGGCAACGGCCGCGGGCAGGACCACCGCATTCAACGCACCGTGAGACAGGCCGGTCAGCCCGCCCAGCACATGACATATGGCATGATGCAGCCCCATGCCGGCGCCGTTCAGCGCAAAACCGGCAAGGCAAGCTGCCTCGAATAGCCGTGAATGCAGCGCCGTGTCGCGGCCGTTTCGGGCCGCAATGAGCAGATCCGGTAATGCGGCGCCGGCGCGGTCGGCCGCCGCGATCGCCAGCCAATGCCGCCGCCGCGCATAGCGCGCTTCGATGGCGTGGGCGAGGGCGTTCATGCCACTCGCCGCGAGATGCTGGAACGGAAGGCTCTCAAGCAATTGCGGATCGTAGCAGACACTGGCCGGCAGGCAGGCCGCACCCGCCCCACCATCCTTGATGCCATCGTCACGGCGAAAGCCATAAACCCGCGTCATCTCCGCGCCACCGAGCGTGGTTGGCACGGCGACGATCGGCGTCGGGTTTTGCGCGGCGACCGCTTTGGCAAGATCGATGACGCTGCCGCCGCCAATGGCCAGCAAATGGTCCGGACGGCAGTCGCTCGCTCGGGCAACTGCCTCCTCGACGACGGCCGCCGGATTGTGTTCACGCGCGCCGGCAAAGATCGTGACCTGCCGGTCAGGCAGCGCCGCCGGCCAATCGGCGATGGCGCCGCCGCGTGCCGAACCCAGCACCAGTATCCGGCCACCAAGCTTCAGCTGGGCCAGGCTCTCGGCAAGCCGACCCAGCAGGATCTTTTGGGCGGCGATCTGGATACGCTCGACCGGCACGTCAAGACTCTCGCCTATCCATCCTGGGTGGCCAGCGCGGCGTGGCCGACCATGACCGGCCCTTCGCCGACCGTGGCGTTGATTTGGCCGTTGTCGTCCAGCACCACCGAGAGATCATCGCCGGGGCAGACCGGGCCGATCCATTTGACCTCGATTTCGCCGCTACGGAACCAATCGGCGCCGTGGCGTTTCGCGCCCAGTTCTGCGGCGTAGGCCATGACCATCAGCCCATGGGCAAGAGTACCGCGAAAGCCGCGCTCCAGGGCATAAGCATGGTCATAGTGGATGATGTCGTTGTCGCCATTTATGCGGCCATAGTCGTCAATGGTGGTCTGGGTGACGTGAACTTCCTTCTTCAGGGGCATGACCGTTCCTTACTGTGGCAGATAGACGGTGTTCTCGGCCGTGGCGATCGTCTCGCCTTGACGGTTGGCGAAGCGTGCCTGCCACTGCACGTAACCCTTGCCGCGTTTTTCGTAGGTTTGGACGACATGGCCTTCGGCAACGATGTCGGTTGCTTCGTCCGCCCAGATCGGTCGATGCCAGCGCCAGTTCTGCTTTGCCAGAATGATGCCCTGGATCGGCGGATACTGGCGGTACAGCACCGCAAGCAGGTAGACCGCCAGCACATTGGGCGGCGCGACGGGCCTGCCGCCGATTTGATAGGCTTCGGCATCGGCGGCGACCGCGGCGGCATAGTCCGCGACAATCTCCGGCGTTATCGTGAACTCGACCGGCGGCAAGGGCGCATTGGTGGTGAACGCTTGCCAAGGCGTGCCGGCTTGATCGCCCTCGCGCGGCTTAATGTCGGTTGGATGCGTCATGCGTTTCTCCCTGGACGATGACTCCTGCGTTACGCAGTTTGTTTAGTTGCTCCGGCCCGTACCCGCATATCTCGGTCAGGACATCAAAGGTGTCGGCGCCGAGCGGCGGCGGATAGGCCAACGGCTCGGCGCCGTCGAACTTGAACGGGTTACCGAGGAAGTTGAGGGCTGCTCCGCTCTGGCGGTGCGATGCGGCTTCGACCATGTCGCGCAGGTCGGCCGCCGGTTGCTCGACCGCTTCGGCGACGCTGTTGACCTTGGCCGCCGGGACGCGCGCACCGGTCAGCCTTTCGATCCAGTGCTCCGCCGGCGCCGCGGCGAAGATCGCCTCCAGCGTTTCGGTCAAAGCCTCGACATTGGCGATGCGATCGGCTGCCGTGGCAAAAAGAGGATCTTCGGCCAGTTCGGCTCGTCCGATCGCCTCGCAGAACTTCAACCAAAACGCTTCGCCTGTCGGCGAAACGACGAAATTCTCTCCGTCGGCAGCGCGGAAGGCATCGCTTGGCGCGATCATGGC
>JAKSDN010000316.1 GCA_022360075.1 Kiloniellales bacterium
GCCGGAGCTCTCGGATGCACCGCTCTGCATTCATCTGATGTCGCCGGCCCTGTCGATCTTCTACATGACCTTCGACCGGGCGGCAGAGGGCCTCAACCCGCTGACCTGCATCTGGCGGTTCATCGAATGCCCGATCACCGGCCAGGACGAGGGGGCGTCGAAGGCGCTCGCCGAGGTGCATATTCGCCGCGCCGATACTCACGAGCCGGTGACGCAACGCATGTTGGGGGACGAGGCGAAATGACCGATTTGTCCAACCAGGCCCCGATCGAAGATTGTGAAATCGTGGCGACGGTGACTCGCTCTTTCCACTGCGCCAACAAGATCAAAGCCGGTGAAACCCTCGTGTTCGACATGAAGGGTCGGCTTCTGCCGGAGAAGTCGAGCGCCAATCTCTGTCTCGGCATCATCGCCAAGCTGCAGCCGGCGCTGCTCATGGCGCAGGACAGAATAGCCGAGGGCTTGCATCCGATCAGTGGCCGCTTCCGGCACTTCGACTGCTTCGACACCGGGATCGATCACGGTGGAACCGGGAAGGTCTACGTCGAATTGCATTTCGTCGACGGCAAAACCGGCGAACGCGTCTTGCCGCCTGAACCCCGATGAGCAATCGCTACGAGCTGACCTTTACCCCCTTCGATCTCGCGGGGGTGAAGCTCCGCAATCGCATATTCCTGCCCGCACATACCACCAACTTCGGGATCGACTTCCGTCCGACGGATCGTCACGTGGACTATCTCCGCGAGCGTGCCCGGGCCGGCGTCGGCTTGATCTTCGTCGAGCCTTTGCGCGTCCACCGGACGTCGCTTGGCCGTTCGGGCGGGCTCTCGGGTTCCGATCCGGCAACCCGCGACGGGCTCTGCCGTATCGTCGATGCGATCCGGGCGGAAGGCGGACATGTCTTCGTCCAGATTACCCACGCCGGGCGCCACGGCGAGAACGCCGTGGACAGGCTGCCGGCATGGGGGCCGTCCGCCGTTCCCTGGGTGGCCGGCGGAGAAGTGCCTCACGCCATGACGCCATCTGAAATGGACGAAGTGACGGCGGCCTACATTGCGACGGCCGAAATGGCATATTCGGCCGGCTTTGAAGGCCTGGAGGTCCATCTCGGCCACGGCCATCTCCTGCATCAGTTCCTTTCGCCGGCCGCGAACGTGCGCACGGACGAATTCGGCGGCAGCTTCGAGAATCGTCTCCGCTATCCGCTGGAGGTGGTTCGCTCGGTTTCGGATGCCTTGGCCGGCAAGATGCCCGTCGGTATTCGTACGAGCGTCGATGACCTGATGCCCGGCGCCCTGGGGCCCGAAGAACAGCGCGAAGTCAACCGCCGAGCCGCCGCAATTCCGGGCGTTGCCTTCGTCAATGCCTCCGTTGCGGCCTATCAGTGGCCGAGTATCGGCTACCATGTCGCCGACATGGCGATGCCGCCGCACCCCTACCGAGATCTCACCGAGGATCTGCGGGCGGTGATCGGCGAGCTGCCGCTCCTGACCGCGAACCGCTACCGGACTCTGGCCGAGGTCGAGGCGACATTGGCGCGCGGCAAGATCGATATGGTGGGGATGAACCGGGCCCACATGGCCGATCCTGAGCTGATCCCGAAAAGCCTCGAGGGGCGGGAGAAGCAGATTCGGCCGTGCGTGTCGCACAACTACTGCATCGGTCAGGTGGGCATCCATCGCCCGATCACCTGCATGATGAATCCCCGTGTCGGCAAGGAATCGGAGTGGCCCGAAAGGCCGCCCAGGGCTTTGGCGCCACGTCGTGTTCTTGTGATCGGGGGAGGCCCCGCCGGGATGGAGGCCGCGCGCATCGCGGCCCTCGCCGAACACGAGGTCACGCTGTGGGAGCGCGCAACGGAACTCGGCGGCGTCCTTAACATTGCCGGCAGCGGCCAGGGCCGAGCCGATCTATTCGCGATGCGGGATTGGCTCGTGGATGCCGTCGACCGGGCAGGCGTGCGGGTCGAGACCAATCAGGAGGCGACCGTAGACGCCGTCACCGCGGTCGGTGCCGATGCATTGATCCTGGCGACCGGCGCACGCCAAGTCGCGGGCGACTTGTCCGGCATCTCCCCGACCGACGTTGTCACGGCGCTCTCGGCCCCGCGACAAAGTTGGCAGGCGGCAAAGGTCGCGATCTGGGACGAGACGGGTTCGTGGGCGTCGCTGTCGGTTGCCGAAACGCTTGCTGCGGCCGGCGCGGAGGTCGACATCATCCTGAGGCCGACCGCGGCCTTCTGGTCGGTGACGCTCTACAGCCGGATGACCGCGATGGATCGCC